>CAJQSG010000013.1 GCA_905612525.1 uncultured Candidatus Pelagibacter sp.
TGCCGATCTATCTACAAAGATTTTTTTTCCATTTTTTTTGATTACACCCTGTTTTTTTAATTTTTCTATCTTTCTTCTTACACTTTCTCTAGGAATTTGAAGATCTTTTGAAATATCAATGATGTTAATTTTTGGAATTTCTAATGATTTATCTTTATAAAATGTATCATAATCAATTATTAGTCCATTTTCTCTAAAAAATATTAAATCTTTATTAATTAAATAAATTAAAATTATAAACTTATCAATACCATTATAAGCTTTGTATGCATCAATAAGCCAATTAGTAATTAGCATATAATATGACGGTGCCAATTTACTAAAATTTTTATTAATACTTTCAAAAATTTTTTCTTCATTTATTTGATTGGAGATACTTGGAATTTTTTTCATGATTTTAATAATTGTTTAAAATGGTAGTAAATCGATATTTCCACCCATTTTGATCACTTGTCAATGAGGCAAGAGCGAAAGCAAAAAAATTAAGTTATAGCAAGATAATTTAGTTCGATTTGAGCACTAATAAGGTTGTATTTATCCCAAATTCACTAATCTGCATACGTGAAAAAGATTCTCAAAACATCATTTTTTGTATTTAGTTTTTTAGCTTTATTTTATTCTAATACTTTTGCTTTTATAGAATTTAAACAATCAAAAGATATTTCTTTAGATACTGAGCAAGCAAGAGGAATAAACTTTAAGCCAGACGGGACCATAATGTATGTAACTAACCGTAAACCTCTCGGTACCTCTGCTAATCAAGATGGGCAAGTAACTCAATACTTCCTAAGTACACCTTTTGATATAAGCACAGCAACAAAAACATCCCAAACAAATTTATTAGGTGAGGGTTCTGTTCCGTTATTAAAATTTCCACATGCAATTGAATTTAAACCGGATGGAACCAAAATGTTTGTAGTCTCGGGAGACCGATATTCAGATATCTATCAATATAGATTAACTACTGCTTGGGATTCATCTACAGCAGAATTTGAAACAATTCACGCGGTAAGTAGAGATACTCATACTAAACATTTAAGAACTCTAGCATTTAAACCTGATGGCAGTCGTATGTTTACAGGTGGAAAAAGTAATGATGTAAGTCAAAGTAAAATAAAGCAATTCACACTAGATAATCCTTGGGATCTTACATCTGGAGTATCATCAGCAGTTGTGTCAGCTGACTTAGGTGGTGCTGAACCCAACCTTAGAAATGCTCAATTCGATCCAAATGGAAGTATATTATATATCGGTGGTAATGATAATGATAATATACACAAATATACTTTAAGTACAGCCTGGGACATCTCAACTTTATCTTCTACTTATACTACGTTTGAGTTAGTTAGTGGTTTTTCACAAATGAGAGGTTTTATATTTGTAGCAGGTTTTACAAAATTATTTGTTGTAGATGATGCTGGAACAACAAGTACAATTTTAGAATATAGTCCAGCTTGTTCCATAATTACATGTAGCGATCCTTCTGATGATGGTGATGTTAAAGCAATCGTTGAAGCAAATGTTGAATTATCAAAACGTATAATTCAAAACATTAATCTTCCAATTTTTCATCGTATGGAGTGGCTGAGAAGACATAAAAATAAAGACAATCTATCAAATCTTAATGCAGAAATTGATTTTACTAATAAAAAAATATCAAAATTAGTTGGTGCTCTTAAAAGCTCTAAAAAAGAAATTGATAGAAGTTATGATAGTGACGATTGGTTTAAATGGAGCGAGGGTAGAGTTGGTTTAGGGAAAACTAAATTTAAAAATTCATCATCAAGAAACTTTAATAGTAATGGTATCTCAATTGGCGCAGACAAAATAAATAAAGAAGACAGAGATACTATGTATGGGTATGCTTTTCAGTTTGGAAGTGATGATATTAATATTGGAAATAGAGGAACAACACTTAATACTGATACTTATAGTTTAGCATTATACACCACTAAACTTGGAGAAAATCAGGTTTTTACGGATGCATTAATTGGAGTTAGTTTATTAGATATAGATCAAAAAAGGGTTACTTCTTATAGTAACACCCTGAAAGGTTCTAGAGATGGACAGCAGATCTTTGGATCATTTAATTTTGGAAAAAGATTGGTTAATGAAGACATAAATCTCAATCCCGGCATCAAATTAGATTTAGGGTACACAAGACTAAAAGCTTTTAGTGAGAAAACAGTTTTAGGAAATAGTTTGGCAGATGTATTATTTTATGAAGCACAAAATATTAAATCAGCATTGGTAACACTTGGTATACTTTTAGATAAAACAGATACAGATAAGGAAGAGGAAGAAATTATAAATCACCATGGACGATTAGAGTATATTGCCGATCTAAGTCAATCATCAGATGCAGAATTTTATTATCTAAATGATAAAAGTACAATTTATAATTATAAAGTAGATAATAAATCAAAACATAATTTTAGAATTGGTTACGGTTTTGATGTAACTTCAATATCAGGATGGTCATTAGTTGGAAATTTTGAAAGATTTAAAGCTAATGGAAAAGGTTATAGTAATGACATTTATCTATCTGTAGGGTATGTTCCAGTTGATAAAATGAAATTTGTATTTGATGTAAATAATTTTGAGAAAACTAGTTTATCATTAACCAATAACGTAAATGAATTTGATTTTAAAATGAGTTCCAATTATAATTTTTTAAGTGAAGTACCTGACTATGGTGCAAATATAGAAATTTCAAATAAATTTTGATAAGTAAAAATGAAAAAGATATCTTTCATTTTTCTTTTGTACTTTTGTACTTTTATTAGTTTTGTAGGACAAAGCTCTGCTGATGTGATTACCTCAAATAAAACTGTACAAATAGATCTTACAGATAGCGCATCAGGAGATGATGATCCTAATCTTACTGTTAATGATGGAATAACTGTAATAAAGGATAATCAGCAGAACCTGATTAAAGGTTTTGCTAGTGGTAATGGAATTTCAGATTCAAGTATGATTATTGGGTCAGGAGCAAAATTACAAGGTTTGCATAATACAATAATGATCAGAGAGGCTGATAATGTTACAATTACCAATTCTGGTTCAATTATTGCTCTAGGTTCAAAAGCAATAAATATGCGAAGCGCTCAAGACATAACAATAACCAACAATGCAGGCGCAACAATTACAGCTGTCAACAATGTTATTGCGGGTGAAGAAGTGGATGGTGATAGTGAAAATGTTGAAGGTACAGTGGTTACTAACTCAGGAACTATGTACAGTGATGATGCAAGAGTAATATATTTATACAGTGGTGCTGATACAGCCACCATAACAAACAACTCTTCAGGTGTAATGTATAATACAAATACAAATGAAGTCATCCATGTTGGTTCAGATTCTACAATTACCAATAGTGGAATAATACAAAATAGAAACAGTCCAGATAATAATTCTATAGTTACACAAGGTAACGATAATACAATTATTCTTAAAGACAAAAGTATTTTGGTTGGAACTATTGATGCTGGATCCACAACAGGAAACACTTTAAAATTTCAACATGGAATGGGTCAAGGTTACTACTACAAAACTTCTGGTGATTTTACCTTACAAGATCTTGATGGAAACCAAGTAGTAAAAGGATCAGCAGGATCAGTAGGTCAAGGGGCAAGTGAAACTTTAGATGAGCTGTTAAGTTATAAATCTATAAATTTAAGAAATTTTTTTAACGAATATAACAAATTAGATAATCAAGATGCATGGGGTGAAACATATGTATCTAATTTAAAAAGAGACGCTCATACAAACAATTTAGCTTTAGAATATGACTTAACAAATTTTGGTGTAAATTTAATAAATAAAATTGATAACGCAAACTTTGTAATTGCATTTGAAGGTGGAAGACAAGATTTTGTTAAAGATCACAAAATAGACTACCAAAATATTAGTGCAGGGGTTTATTTGCCACAAAAAGATAATCCTTATTTTAATTTAGATTTATTTATTATAGGGGGTATTACCTTAAAAGATGGAGAAAGAACCATTTTAACAAACACAACAACCTCTGGTAAATTAACAATAGATAGTGATTATGAAACTTATGAAATTCATACTGGAATAAAAAAGAATAATTCATCATCAATACCTGATTTTGGGTTAACGGCTAGTTATTCAATGACCCCTGGTTATGATGAAAGTAAATATTTTTCCTGGACAGACAGACATGTTGGAAATCTTTCAGTTTTTTTTGAGGATGATTATAATTTGATTAATAACAAAGATAGTAAACTGTTTTTAGGTTGGACATTAGATATGAGAAAAATGATGGGTGATAAAAAACAAGTTTATTCAATAAATGGAACAAGTGCCACATACAAACAACATAATGATTTAACTAATGAAATATCTCTAATAGCTAATATGGGATATGAAAAAAAATTTTCTGATAAAAGTAAAATTTTATTTTCATTAGATGCCAAAAATACAAATCGATATACAAAAAGTGTTGGTGCTAATGTTTCTTTTAAAAATAAATTTTAATTTAAAATTTACTTAATAGAGATAAGTTAGCATTATGATTTTCTTGATTTGAAAAATTATTTTAATGATGAGTTTGGTAAATACATTTTTCTAATGAACATTTTCTTTCACTCAATAAAATTTATATCAATATTGGCTTTTGTGCCCGTTTTGAGCACTAATGTGGTTAGAATTTATCTCTTATTCATTAATTTACCCTAGTGAAATTAATAATTAAAATAATTCCAATAATTTTTTTTTGCTTATTTAGTCTTAAGTCATTTGCTGGAGTTACCTACAGCAATGGTGATCGCCTAGATATAAGTCGAAATAATATGCCTTTAGTTCATTCTTGGAATAATGATGGATCTAAATTATTTGTAGGTGGTATTGGTGGGAACACACATGGTTCTGATCATGATGATGAAATTTTAGAATATAGTTGTTCAGCAGATTATGATGTTTCATCATGTTCTTTTACAAGAAGAATGATTGTAAATGACGATCACAATTCAGGCATTGATCCATCAGCTTACGGTTTAGATATAGATATGAGACGAGTATTTGGTATGACTTTTAATAATGACGGAACAAAGATATATCTGAATAGTGGGGCACAAGCTCCTAATGATTGTCAAGCAGGTAACGGCCCAAATTGTCGAATCTATGAAATCACTCTTGATGCAGCATTTAATATATCAAGAGGAACACGTACAAACACAAAAAGTCTTATAATTTCATCTGGCGTCAATCAAGATGGTATACCAACTGGTATTACATTTAATAACGATGGTTCAAAATTATTTGTAGCAGGATTTGATGATGATGACATTATAGTATACCCATTAAGTGCTGCCTACAGTCTTGCATCTAGCTCTGTTGGTACACCAGCTGAATTTGATGTGTCATCTCAATCAACTAATCCAAGGGATATTGATTTTAATAATGATGGAACTAAGATGTACATAGTTACCCCAGCTGCATCTGCCGATTATATTTCAGTATATTCTTTACCTACAGCTTTTGATTTGTCAGATGGTTATACGCATTTAGGTAATTATTCAGTAACGTCACAAGATAACCAGCCATGGAGTATCGAATTTAATGATGATGGAACAAAGATGTTTATGATTGGGTATCAAAATGATAGAGTACATGAATATAGTTTAAACACAGCATTTGAATTAATTGCTGCTGACCCAACATTAACTTCATCAGTGCCAGCTGATAATGCAACTGGTGTTGCAATTGATGCAAATATTGTTCTTAATTTTAGTGAAAACGTTAATGTTGAAAGTGGAAATATAACAATTCATAAAACATCAGATGATTCAACGGTTGAAACCATTGATGTAGCAGGCAGCAAAGTAACAGGAGATGGATCAACTCAAATAACGATTAATCCAGGATCAGACTTTGAAGATAATACTGAGTATTATTTCAAAATAGCTAGTACTGCTTTTGATGATATTGATGGTAGATCGTACGCTGGAATAAGTTCTAAAACTGATCGAAGTTTTACGACCACTAACACAATACCCACATTAATTTCATCAGTACCAGATAATAATGCAGCAGGTGTTGCACTTAATGCAAATATTGTTCTTACTTTCAGTGAAATCGTTAATGTTGAAAGTGGAAATATAACAATTCATAAAACATCAGATGATTCAACAGTTGAAACATTTAATGTAGCAGGCAGCAAAGTAACAGGAAATGGATCAACTGAAATAACGATTAATCCAGGATCAGACTTTGAAGATAATACTGAGTATTATTTCAAAATAGCTGGTACTGCTTTTGATGATGTTGATAGTGGCTCATATGCTGGAATAAGTTCTAAAACTGATCGAAGTTTTACGACCACTAACACAATACCCACATTAATTTCATCAGTACCAGATAATAATGCAACTGATGTTGCGCTTGATGCAACTATTGTTCTTAATTTCAGTGAAAACGTTGATACTGAAAGTGGAAATATAACAATTAAAAAAACATCAGGTAATGCAGTGGTTGAAACTATTAACGTAACAGACACCGATATAGTAATTGGTACAGGAACATCTCAAATAACGATCATTCCATCATCAAATTTTGATAATGATACTGAGTATTATGTCTTAATAGCTAATACAGCTTTTGATGACAGTGATAGTGGCTCATACGCTGGAATAAGTTCCACAACTGCTTTAAGTTTTACAACAATAAATTCAATACCAACATTAACTTCATCAGTACCAGCTGATGATGCAATTGATGTTGAAAGAGATGCAAATATAGTTTTAAATTTTAGTGAAAACGTTGATGCTGAAAGTGGAAATATAACAATTAAAAAAACATCAGATGATTCAACGGTTGAAACAATTGATGTAACAGATACTGATCGAGTATCTGGTACAGGAACATCTCAAATAACGGTCACTCCATCATCAAATTTTGATGCAAAAACAGAGTATTATATTCTAATAGCTGCTACTGCTTTTGACAGTAGTAGTGGCGGTTCATACGCTGGAATAAGTTCCACAACTGCTTTAAGTTTTACTATTAAAGCAATGGTGGACCCTACAACAGATAAAAATGTTACAGGAAGTATTGATGCTCAAAATATGGTGGCCAAAAATACCTTATCTGAATTTACAAGTTTGATTAATGATCGACTAAGATATTTAAGACAGAATAGAATTAATAAAGATTTTACAAAAAATAATATAAAATTAGATTTTGGAAATGCAATGTTGACATCTCTTGCAAAATTTATTCCAACATCAAACATTCATTTAACAAATGAAATATTAACATCTCTTGCAATAGCTATTCCAACATCAAAAACTTATTTAACAAATACAATGTTGACATCTCTTGCAAAAGTTACCCCAGTATCAAAAACTTATTTAACAGACTATATTCCTAAAAATTGGTCATCATGGAGTGAGGGCTCTGTTAGTATGACAAAGGTAGGAGATTATAAAAGTTCTTCATCAAAAGACATAGATGTCCAAGGTCTAGCCTTAGGTTTTGATACAAAATTAAACAATAATGATCTATTAGGTTTTGCAATGCAATTTAGTCAAAGTGATGCAGAAGTTGGAAATAATGGAACAGGTATTAATAGTAAAAATTATAATTTATCAATTTATAGAACAAGACCATTAAATGATGATAATTTTGTTGAAGGATTATTTGGAGTTGTTTTAACTGAAAGTGATTTAAAAAGAGTTAGTGGTGCTAATACTTTAACAGGTTCTCGAGATGGAATTCAAATATTTAGTTCAATTAATTACGCTGGTAAGCCTGTTAATAAAGCAGACTTTAATTTAACTCCAATAGCTCGAGTTGATCTTGGTTACACTGAATTAGATGGTTACACTGAAACTGGTACTGATGCACTAACATATGGTAAACAAACTGTTGAAAGCGGCTTAGCTTCAATTGGTTTAGAGATTAATGATATTATTAAATTTTCTAATAGTTCTTTAGAACCATTTGGTTCATTTCAGTATGGACTAGATTTTAGTAATTCATCGGAGGCAAAAATGAATTATGTATCTGATACCTCAACGATTTATTCTTATACTCCAGGTATAAATTCTACACATTTATTAACTGCTGAAATGGGATTTAATTATGAACTACAAGATCATTTAAAATTAACAGGTATTTTTAAAGGAATTCAAGGGAGCGGAAGTCAGCAAACGAACCATATAAGATTTGGCTTTCATTATATTTCTCAGCGTGAAACAGAGTATGCTATGAGTTTAGATGGATCTGATGAACTAACGACAGGACTAAATATATCTAAAAATATAAATGGTTTTGATATCAAATTAGGATCAAACTATAGCTTGATGAGTCAAACCCCTGATTATGGTGTAAACTTGAAAATTTCAAATAAATTTTAATTTAAAATTTACTTAATAGAGATAAGTTTTAATAAGTAAAATAAAATTAGCTTCCAATTTATTTTTTACTTTTATTTTTTATATTTAAAAAATACTACTTAGGCTGACCATTACTTCATCAATAGTATTTGGTTTCAATACATCTTGATTATTTAATTTAAAATCAATTTCAAAATCATTAATATTTTTACTAATCTTATACTCAGATCCTAGATTATCTGATCCATTTATTTTAAAAGCATAGTTGGTTTTTTTGTTTGGTAAGTATCCAATCGTAATAATGATGTTATCTGTATGTCCAGTTCCAAGAGCTTGATTACGCTCATATATTAAAAAGACACTCAAACTATTAGGTAAAATTATATCTATACCCATTTCACCATTTACATTATGTAAAGCCCCTGAGTATAATCTTTCCTGAAAATCTAAAGTATTATCTGAAACATAAGTATATTCAAAATTAGAGGAACGACTTAAATCAGCTATATATTCTAATTTACCGTGTTTTTTTATGTAGCATGTTTTAGCTAAGTCTAAGCAAAAAGTAGATTCATTTGGTAAATCATCCACCACTCCTATCGATGTTCTTAGTTTGGTTGTTATTATGTGCTGATTTTTAACTTTAATTGCACCAATACCAGACTCTGTATATCCATCTAATATTGTGTACCCAACATCAGCTTGAAAAGAGGGGATTAAAATAAAATTATTTTTTTTGATCTCATCTTTTGACTTAACTGCCCCATACACTTGTCTACCATTTCTACTGGCTTTTATATGTTTGCCGTCTAAAACAGTTAGAACATCATACTTTAATTTACCAAAACCAATAACGATATCCTCAGATTTTGTGTCATTTTCAATTGGGGTAGTAGAATAATAACTAAGGTTGAATGTATCAGTATCTATATTACTTCCTCCCATTCCAACATCGACATTATTGTTACCGATTCTAAATGCCAATCCTTTTATTCCATTATTATCAGTAAATTTATCAGCTCCAAGTGTAATTGCTTCAGTTCCAATCTTTTTAAATGAAGAAATATTTGTGTCTCCTACTCTTCCAATTGCAATACTTCCTTCGCTCCAAAAAAAGATATCTTTTTTTTTATCTTCTGTCTTTTTTTTAACAGATGCTTTACGTGCGGTTATTTTTTCTGGAAGTTTATCAAACCAAGAATTTACCAGTGGGTTATCTGATTTAAAGACAGTGGTAAAATTATTATGGTTGTTACTACTTTTATTTCTTTTTTTATATTCACGATCAATAGTTATAGACTGACCACCTTCTACTTTTTTATTAACTGAAAGTATTCTGTCTGGAAGTTTTTTAACCCAGTAATTTAACAATGGGTTATCAAGTTGAGTGGCAGTATTAAAATTAAAATCAATATTAAGATTTGATAAATTTTGATTATCTTTATTTCTTCTTATCCATTCTAAACGGTTTAAGGCACTTTTAGTTGAATGATCAATAGTTCTTTTAGCAATCATTATTTGCGCTTCTACAATTCCAGTTCTAATACTATTTTCTGTAACTGGAGGACATTTTCCTTCAATAATATTAAAAGGACAAACTAGATCATATTCTAAAACATCTTCATCTTCATCGTTCATCGTGTACATTTTTAAACCATTGGTGCTAAATGTAAGTCCACTTGGCTGTGGAGCTCCACCACTTGCACTGTTGATGAATTCAACTGTACCATCTATTGTAAATGAAGAAGTGGAGAATGCCACATCAAGAGAAACTTGAGTTATATCTCTATCATAATTGTTTCCTCCGTGATCAACAACCCAAAATCTTTTTCCATCTGGACTAAAATCAAGTCCCTTGGCATTACCTACAGGAGTGCTAACTGAACCTGGATCCTGAAGTCTTATTCCAGCATCTGTAACAATTGATATAGTGCTTAAATCATATGCAATTGATAATTCGTATTCTAATAACCTTACATAATGATTTGAACCAGAGCCACCAAAAAGTACAAATAATTTTTTTCCATCATTACTAAAGTCAAAACCTCTCAATTTATTTTTAGTTGAAGGAACAACAACAGTTCCAGCATTACTCCCATCTTGCAGATCATCATCATCAAGATTTGAAGTTGCATGTACAGCTGAACCTACAGGAAAATTACATGTTGAAATATCGTAAGGTGAAGTTAAATCAAATCTAAATACTCTATCAGCGTTTGCATTAGCTGAGCCTGAGTTACTTCTGGCTACAAACAATATCATTCCATCATGAGAAAATTTTAAATCATGCATCCAATTTGTAGGACCATATTCACTTGATCTATTACCCTCACCATTGTTCAAAATACATCTTTCACCATCACCTGCATAAGTTTTTGTAGAGACATCAAATGGTGTGCTTAAATTATATTCACTTACATGCGAAAAAACATCATCAGCTGAATTATCTGGTGATTGAGATAATATGAACATTTTTGTTCCAGCAGGATTAAAATGAACACCACTTGGATCATTATTAGTGCCATCGGTAACTGCTGCCTTCTGTACAAAAGTGTGCATAGCTCCAAATGAATTAGAGATCGGAAATATAAATAATAAAATTAAAATAAAGTTTTTTATAAATTTCATATAATTAAAATGTTGAAGATAATTCAATACCTGCACCATAGTCAGGAATTTTACTATACATCGCGTAGTTAGATTTTACTTTTAAATCAAAATTATCATGCTTTTTTAAATAACTAATTTCAGTATTATTATTTTTTAAAGGATCATAAATTACATTAAAATTAGTATTTTCATTTTTTTGTTTTCCAAATTTAAAAAGCAAACTATCTGTGTGTGCACTATTATCTAGGCTTTGAAATCGCTCATAATTTAATGCAAATGTTTGACCACTCTTTTTAAATAATTCAAAACCAATATTTCCTTTAATATTATTGTATGAATATCTTTTAATGGTGTTTTGAACTGTGACATTATCACTGTGATTTTTATAACGATGATCAATATCAGGAGTAAAATCAACCATATACTCTAGAAATCCATTTCTGCTTATTCTGCTTCCATCCAAATACAAAGTGTTATCAAACTTAAAGCCAGCAGATGCATTTCCTGTTTTAAAAGTTAGTCTTTCATGGGTCTCAATATTATTTGTGGCTGTTGTTCCAAAATCCGTATATTCAGATAATTCTGTGATCCCTAATTCTGTTTTAGCATAAGGAATTAAGTCAAATTTAGTATAATTTTCCTCTTCTTCGTAACTTAAAGATGTATAAATTTGTTTTCCATTTCTTTTACCAGTAATGGTTCCAGAGATCATTTGGTCTATCCTTAAAAAGCTTACTCCTAACAAAGCATTTAAATTTGATTTAGAATTAAAAGGTAATTGGCCGTACATATTAAAAGATAATGATTTCGAATTTAATTCCTCATTAGTTAAAGATTTTATATCAACATCATCATTACCGATTCTCATCGCAAATCCAAAAATATTATTATTTTTGGTTAATTTATCTGCACCAATTGTTATTCCTGTGGTTTTAATTTCTTTTGGTTTTAATGAAAAGGTATCACCCACTCTTCCAAATGAAATATCACCGTGTGACCAACTGGACCATTTTCTTTTATTCTCTGCTGGTTTTTCTGTTTTTAATGATGCTTGATTATATTTAATATTTTTAAAAGGAGACTTAAAAGATGATTGTAGTTTATTTGTTAAAGATGCTAAAATTGGATTATTAATATTTAATTTTAAATTATGACTATTTAAATTTGTTTTATTTTCATTTCTACGCAACCATTCAAATCTTTTAAAAATTGTTGAGGTATTTTGATGAATAACATTTTTAGCTATTTCTATTTGAGCACTTGCAACTGATGCTGTTTCACTTTCACATAATACAATTCCATAAGGACAGCTTAAATCATATTCAAAAACTTTATTTATATTACCAGTACTGTCATTTACAAAAGATACCTGATAAAATTTCATACCATCTTTAGAAAAATGCATACCTCCTGGTCCTCCATCACCTCCTGCTGCATCAAAAAAATTTGCTATACTACCGGCAAAAGTTGCTGTTGAAGTATCAAAACCAGTACTTAACTTATAAGCATAAATTTTATCGGAAGACGGATTACCTGATTTAGATTCTATTACATACATTCTTGTGCCATCGTCATCAAAATCTATATCCTGAATTTCCCTAGAACTTTCAGTTGCAAAAAAATTACCAAATGATGCAGAACCTGGAAGGTAAGGAGTGCTTAAATCATATTCTATAACTCCTACTGTGCCAACGGCATCAACTAAAAACATTTTTGTTCCATCATTATTAAAACGCATGCCATGTGGTCTATGACTACTATTTGAACCTCCTTCTCCACCATAATCAGTACTCCAATTTATCCCGTCATCTGCATCCTGTGTAGCATTAGATAAATCATATGGCGTTGGTAAACTGTGAACAGTCATTTGTCCTGTAAAACCTATTGCATATACTTTTGTACCGTCTCCATTAAATGTTAAATCTTCTATTTTACGAGCCGTCATAGCATCGGTACCAGTTACATTGAGGATAACTTCTGAGCTAGAATCTATTGATGATACATTAAATGGAATACTTAAATCATACTGGTATAAATTTGATCCACTGTTAAACTTAGCAAAGTGAATTTTAGTTCCATCTGCACTAAGTGTTACTCCAATAGGTATAGTCATATTGGTGCCAGCTGAACGTACAAAGGTTGGTTTAACTGTCTCCGCTTGTGCTTGCATCAAAATAAAAAATGATGCCACAAGTAAACCAATGGCTAATTTTCTTAATAAAAATAACATTATATAAAATTTATTTTATTCATTAGAATTACTCAATAGAGATAAGTTAGCATTATGATTTTACTTGTATATTTTTAAATCAGCTAAAAGGAACTTGAGACTTCTATTTTCGAGGAACCATTTCAAATTTAGATAAATATTATATTTTGCGCCCGTTTTGGGCACTAAGACTCATCAAAAAAATGATAAACAAAACTTTATGTAACAATTTTCAAAATGGTATTTTTCTTAAGAAAACTTGCTAGATGTATTCACATCACTTTTTTTTTGATTATCTTTTTAAGTTCAAAAATAGTTTATTCAGCAAGCTTTACCTTTCCTTCATCTCTAACAACCAATACTTCAAATTTCGTTTTACTTTCTGAAACTGGAACCACTCCTTCTGTAGGTGGTTTTTCTACAGATGTACTTATTGCAATTACCGCAACAGCCGGTAATGTAAAAATAACAACAGTTACAGGCCTTGAACAAATTAATGGATTCTGTGGTTATACAGCTGATAATTCTAGCTCTGAACCAAGTAATTGCTCAGACAATAATAGATCAGAGATTGGTATCTTGCTGCCTCAATAAGAAGGTTAATTAGAAATAATAAAGATTTTGAAAATGAGTTTGTAATTAAAGCAGGTAAGCCATTTTAATTATATCTACAGTTTTAACTTTATATATCTTGAAGAGAGGTAACTTCTAATTTCTCAGTTTGAAATGATTTAAATTACTTTTAAATTCGATAACTAGCAACTACTACTGGAAACTGGTTTTTTTTTTGTTTGAGTTATTTTTATTGTACAGCTTGTGTCGCTAATTTTAGTTGCAATAATAGTAAGAGTGTCGGCGACTGTTGTTTTAAAAGTGTATGCTTGTCCATCTAAATCATCTACTCCATCAAATAAATTAGTAACTATATTTAATTGAGATGTGCTAATATAATATTCTCCATTATTAGATTTATATTCTTGCTCAGCTAAATAAATAGAGTTTAGTGTAATTTCAGCTTGTTTTTTTTCTGCTGAAGTTTTGTATCCGCTATAGGATACAACTCCTACTGCTGAAAGAATGCCAATAATGGCCACAACTACTAATAGTTCAATTAATGTAAAACCTTTTGAATTTTTTTTGTTATTAAAAAGTATTTGAGTTTTGATTAATTTAATGCACATTGCTGCTGACACATACCATCTGGGTTTCGTTCTTTACATTTATTATAACACATAAAGTCAAATGCTAAACGTGGTTGACCAAAAACAGTTTTAACTGTTTTCATGGCTGCTATTTTTGTTTCAGCTGTCCAGCAACCCACATAAGCAGTTGCATTTTGTATTTTTTCTCCAAGTACTTCTGTCGAAACTTTCTTTGGCTCCTCTTCAGAATTTTTTATACTATTTGCTGAAGTAAAATTTTTAAGAATAGATGATTTAATCCCAAAATTTGTATTTTCTGGAATAACTCCATAAGACTCCATTGCATCTTTAAAATCTAGTTTGGCTACCGCAACTCCAACTACATCACCACTAGTATTAACAATCGGACCCCCACTATTACCTGGCTGAATTGCTGCATCAATTTGAACTAATGCATAATTATCTTGTGAACCAGCAAGTGCACTAACAACTCCTTTTGTAACCTTTACAGAAGAGCTTACTGCTTTGCCAAAAGGATAACCTGCAACGTAAATATCATCTAATAATTTTGGATCTCTATTTGAAATATCAAATTTGTCTTTTGGTATTATATCTGTTTCAAGAAGTGCAAGATCATTTACTCTATCGTAAGCTAATATTTTAGCGGTTACTGTCTTACCAAAATATTTGACTTTGGTAATATTACAATAATTAACTACATGATGGTTAGTAATCATATGACCTTCATCAGATATAAAGAAAGCTGTACCTGATCCAGTAAAAATTTTATCATCTAAAACTTTATCGATTCTTTTCGTATTAGATATTTTATCAATACTCACTTTTGCTTTAACTTTTTTACATAAAAAAACAACATTGTCAGAAGTAACTACAGTTTCTGCTATTTTTTTTGATTCATTACACGATTTTAGATCAGCCTTATAAACATGCTCAATCATACTTCCGTTTAAGAATAAAAGTAAAGCTGTAACGATTTCCATAATGAATTTATTATACTATAAACTACTATTATTTATTCCCAAAATACGCTCATAGTGGGCATTAATTAGCAACTACAACCAAGAGTTCTATTAAAGTAAACCCTTGGCTGTAGTACCTAATTTTAAAAAATTATTTATTCAATTGTTACAACTGTTGTCATTAGATTGACGGCAGAACCAGTTCCTGTGCATGGATCTTTTATACAAGTTTTTACTGTAACGGTTTTGCCTACAGCTTTAATATGAACATAACCTAAAGCATGGGTAGTTCCTGCTTTAACCGATTCATTTGTAGTATCATGTGGATTTTTATCCGTCAGCACTAAAATCGCTCCAGCTGCAATTTTAGCTGCTGTTACAGGACACGTCTGAATACCAGCATATGCCGTTTCTCCCAAACTACATTTTTGAGACTCTGCTGACATATATTTAACTGTTTGTGCGTGAATTGTTTTTGTCGAAGCAACTTTTGCAGCTCCTGTATATCCATTATAAGCAACAACACCTACTGCTGCTAAAATTCCTATAATTGCTACAACAACTAGCAATTCAATAAGTGTAAAACCTTTATTTTTAATTTTTTTCATTAAATCCTTTTTAGTGTTTTAATATTAATAATATTATGGAGATTATACTCAAAAAGGTCAATAAATTTTATCAAGCCTAATTACAAATAATCACCCAATTATCGCACCAACGTTAAATATAGGCGCATACATAGCTAACATTAGACCACCAATAGTGATCCCCATAAATACGATCATTATGGGCTCAATTAAGCTTGCAAGGTTGGCAACAGCCACATCAAATTCTTCTTCGTAGTATATGGCAATAGAGCCAAACATTTCATCCAAGCTTCCCGTTTGTTCACCCACTGCTATTAATTGACTAAAGGTTGTTGGGAATATTTTTTCTTTATTAAACAAATCCGTTAAACTTTCTCCTGAAAAAACTCCCTTCTTAATTCTTTCTAATGCCTCAACAACAATTACATTGTCAGTTACTGATTTTGCAATATCTATACTCTCAATTAAATCAACCCCTGCTTGGTTAAGGTTTCCTAAAACTAAGGATACTTTTGCTAAAATTGATTTTTGAATTAAATTTCCAAAAATAGGAAGCTTCATAATAACCCGGTGCCAATTTTTTCTCACTTCATAATTTTTTTTAATTAAAAATTTAAAACCAAATACAAAAGATATAATAAACATAAGTAAAAAAAATCCACCAGAAGAACGAACAAATTCACTCATAGACATAATAACAGCTGTTGGTGTTGGTAGATCATCTGCCATACCCATGCCTTCATACATATTTACAAAAGTTGGTACAACATTCATTAACATAAAAACAGTTACTAAAATTGCAACTGAAAATAAAACACCTGGATAAAATAAAGCACTTTTAATTTGTGATTTAATTTTTTCTCTTTTCTCTAAATTGATTACTATTTTTTGTAAAAAAGTATCAAGTTTACCACTAGCCTCCCCTGCTTTGATTAAATTAACAACAACTGTATCAAAAATTTTCGAGTGTTTTTCAAAACATTTTGACAATGCATTTCCGGATTCTAAATCTTTTTTTATAGTTGAAATAACTTTTTTCATGGGAGGTCTTGATGTTTGACCTTCTAACATATCAAGAGTATTTAGAACAGGCAGTCCAGCTCTAAGCATAGTAGCAAACTGTTTACAAAAAATTAAAATTTCTTGTGGCTTTATTCCAGTGCCAAAACTAAAAGAAGTTTTTTCTTTTTTAATAACAGCTTTCTTTTTTTTAGCTTCCTTTAATTTTGTGATAATAACTTTTTTGTCTTTAAGTTTATGAGCAGCCTCTGCATTATTTAGGGCTTCAATTTCTCCCTCAACATATTTACCAAGAGCTATTCCTTTATATTCAAAATTTAACATTAGCTAGATTGTAAAACTCTTTCATATTCTGCAAATGAAAGATCACCACTTAACAACATTTCTTGCCCCATATCCTGCATGGTCCTAAAACCATTTTTTTTAGCTATCGCATTTAATTCATTTTGTTGAAGGTTTGATAAAATCCCTGCTTTTAATTCACTTTCAATTTCAAGAATTTCATAAATTCCCATTCTACCCTTGTAGCCAGAACCACCACATTCATCACAACCACCACCCTTATAAATTTTAGCTCTTGCTGATTGTTCTGGTAAAAATCCAATAGAATTTAGGAGTTTAGGAGTAATATTTTCATCAATTATACGGCATTCTAAGCATGTTTTTCGAGCTAAACGTTGTGCCATAATCAATGTTAAAGCTGCAGATATTAAATAGTTTGGGGTTCCCATATTTAATAAACGAGTAATAGAGCTTGGAGCATCATTAGTGTGAAGCGTACTAAATACTAAGTGACCAGTTAAAGCAGCTTTCAAAGCGATATCTACTGTTGCCTTATCCCTGATCTCTCCAACCAAGATCACCTCCGGATCTTGACGCAAGAAAGATCTTAGTGCCTCCTCAAAAGTGTAACCAATTGCCTCTTTAATTTGTACCTGGCCAATTCCTTCCATTTCATATTCAACAGGATCCTCTGCTGTTAAAATGTTCATACCTGGCTTATTAATATGTTTTAAAACACTATAAAGAGTTGTTGTTTTACCACTACCTGTTGGACCAGTAACAAGCACCATCCCTTGAGGTGATGAAATAGCTTTAGTTAATTTTTCTAAATCTTTAGCTTCAAAGCCAAGGTCAGCTAAAGCTTTGTCTCCTGCATCTTTATTTAATATACGCATTACAACACGTTCTTTATTTTTTGTTGGTAAAACCGAAACCCTTAAATCAATTTCTTTTGTATCAGATTTAAATGTTGAAGCACCATCTTGAGGAACTCTTCGTTCTGCTATATCTAATTTGCTAATTATCTTAACTCTTGCAATAACCGCATCATAGTTTTCATGTAAAAACTTTGAATATTTATCTATCACTTTTAAAATGCCATCTACTCTAAATCTTGTTTGTGCACTATTTCTAAAAGATTCTATATGAATATCACTTGCTCCCATATTGATAGCTTCAGTAATTAGTTTATTTCCAAAAACAATTACTTCTGAACCAACTTCAACTAACTCATCATTAGTTTTTTCAAGCTTTTCAACTTTTACATTTGCATCAGATATTTTTTTTGTTTCATTTTTTGTAAATCTTTCAATAAAAGAATTTATATTGCTTATGGATGCAGCATATAATTCTGGCTCCATCTTTGTCATTGTTTTTAAGTTTTTCATCAAACTTAATTTTGATGCATCTGCTATTGCAATTTTTAAAACTCCACTGCCTATTTCAAATGGAACAAGTGAATTATCTTGAATATATCTGATATCAATAATTTTTTTAATCTTTGGATCTATTACAGTTTTTTTTAAATCTATAATATCCATAGAATAGTTTGATGATAAAATTTTTACTATCTTATCTTCATCGGTAAAATTTAATTCAAAAGCAGTTTCTAGTTTTGATTTACCTATTTCTTGGCTAGTGGCATTAATCTTGGACATTTGCTCAGATGAAATGGATGAGCTCTCCATTAACATATTTAAAATATTTTGTTCACTAGTGGCATCTAATTTAGTTTTGCTCATGTTAATCGATCACTCTAGGTGCGATAAAAATTAATAATTCGACTAATTCATCACTATTATTTTTACTTTTAAACAAATTACCAATAACCGGTACCTCACTAACCCCTGGTGTTTTACTATTCGTATTGTTTGTGGTGTTCTTTTTAATACCACCAATTACTACAATATCTCCATCACTTACTAAAAGTTTTGTGACAATTGAATTAGTTTTAATTCCTGGTTCGTCAGATCCAGCAACTGTTACCGGAGAGTCGTTATTGACCTTTATATCTAACAATACGTTGCCATCTCCTATTATGCTTGGGGTAACTGTTAAAGATAGTGCAGCTTCTTTGAATTCAGTAGTTGTTGTTCCATCTGCTGTTGTTTGATAGGCAATTTGTGTTCCTTGGGTAATTGTTGCTTCCTGATTATTTAATGTAAACACACTTGGTTGAGAAAGTGTTTTACTTAAACCTAAAGACTCTAATGCCTCAATTTCAACTTTAAGAGCACGTGCTCCAATTTGTCGAAGTATTCCAATTCCACTTGTTCCAGAAATTCCTTGATTTGAAATAGTTCCTGCCGCAGACCCTAAAGCTATATCTCCAGCAGTTGCTGCTGCATTTCCTCCAGATGTCATTCCTGAAATAGTAGTTGTTCCCTTAGCGCCTCTTTCACTTACACTCATCGCTCCAACTCTAGCACCTAATGCTTTTGCAAAAGTAGAAGTTGCATCAATTATAAATGCTTCAATTAAAACTTGTTTAGTTTTTACATCAATTTCTCTTATAACTGCATCGATAGTATCGAGGTCTGGCTCGTGACCTCTAACAATTATTGATCTAGTAGTATCCTCTACTGTAATTGAAAGGTTAGACATGGTACTAGCACCCTCTGCACCTTGTGTTGCAAATAAAGCTTCTAGTGTAGTCTTTGCTTGAGTAGGGCTAATATAATACAATCTAAATATTTCAGCTAAGATCGGCTCAACAGACTCTTCTAATTGAATTTTTTTCTTTAATACTTCCGCTCTTGCAGATTTTGCAGTTTCTTGTGCAGTTAATTTTTCAGGAGTATGAACTCTTATAATTCCATTAACAACATCAACATCAGCCACTAAAGTTTTCATATCTAACAAAGTTTGAAAAGCAACATCCCAACCTACATTGTTAATTTTAGCATTTACTGTTCCACTGACTTCATCACCAACTAAAATGTTTATGTCTGCAATATCAGCCATCAATGACATTACATATTTAAAATCTAGGCCTTGGAAATTAATATCAACCATTTGTTTAAGGTTGGTATATTCATCTGAAATATTTACGTAGTTTTTAACATTTTCAGTTGTTATTGTTTTCCGTTTATCTTCTCTTGGAATTTGTGTGTCGTAAGGTTTAGGACCATCAATAATCTTCTTGTCCATGTCTGCTCTACCATCAACAATAATCTTAGCTGTATCGATTAAGGGTTTATCACCGTGAACTGCTTGTGGTTTTTTACCTGTTGATGCACAGGACTGCAATAAAACAATAAATGATAGCGTTGTTAAAATTTTAAAATATTTATTCACTTATTACCCTTCACTCGGTCTAATTATATTATTCATATAAACTTCAAAAAGATTGTTTTCTCCATCTTCTACAATTACTAAGTCTGTGTAAATATCTCTAATTGTTGTGGAATCTGTGATGGCTTGATTTTCCTCATATTTATATGCCCCACCATCAGCCGCTGAAAATACTGCTATTTTGTTATTTTCACCAATAATTGTGCCGACCAATCTCATATTATTTAAAAGCCCATTATTTGAGCTTACCTCCGTATCTGTTCCACTTGCTTGATTTGTAGAACCAACTCCTCCTGAAAAAGGATCAATTGCTGGCAACTCTTCATCATCTAAAGAAGAATGATCATCTGCTTTTAAATTTAACATTTGGAACTGACAAAGCATAATTGTCATTAAAAATATTAATATTTTTTTATTATTTATATTCATTTGGTAACCCCACAATTGAAACAGTACCTTTTGATAGAATTTGTCCTTGAATTTCAGCTATCGTTGTAATTTCCTCCTTATCAAAATTAATAACTTTTTGAGATTTTGATAAAGCTCTTCTAAATTTAAGATAGCTTAAAAAATTTCCTTGTATCTCATACTCAACAGGAATTTTATAATACATCACATTTTGCCCGTCTTGATTTTCTGTTGTTTGTTCTGTGTTTTGATCTTGCCCATCTCCAGTAACAGCTTTTGGTTCACCTTTTTTAAGATTAGTTATTGACAAACCATTGATTAACGCAAATTTGCTTATATTTTGATAAAGATCTTCAACTTCTTTTTTACTATGAAAAAGTTTACTATTTTTATCATAGTCAGGTTCTAATTTTTTAACGGTTGCTGTTAAAGTGCCAATATTATTTTTAAACTCTCCAATCTTTATTTTGTTTTCATTCATCAAACTAATTTGCTCTTCTTGTTGTTTTAATATCGGTGATACAAAAGCATAATAACCTATCAAAAAAATTAATACAGCAGCAAAACCAACACCAAATTTAATTAGTGTTTTTTTATCAGCCAAAGCACCGCTTTTAAGCTTTGTAATTATATCATTTAGATCTAAATTTTTTAAACTTGCTAAATCCATTATATCGATTTCAATTTACAATTAATTGTAAATCCTTTTTTATTATTGTTACCAGATGCTTGGTCTCCAGTTTTATTTTTCATTGCAGCTAAAGATGCTTGTTCAATTAATGATTTTGCATTTAAATTCGAAATAAAATTTAAAATATCTTGATCTGAAAAAGCAACACCCTCGATAATCAAACTATATTTACCATCAAAGGTCATTTTCGTAAATTGTACTCTTTGAGGGACACTTCTCGTAACTTGTGCTAATGATCTATAAGATCTTGCTTGATTTGAATTAACTAATTTTCCAAGATCCAATGCAAGCTGCATTTCTTTTCTTTTTTTTGCTAATTTTGAAAATTGAATATTCATTTTATCAAATTCCATTTGCACTTGATCAAATTCTATTAATTTATCTTTATTGCTACTAATCTGAAAAAATGAAAAGACTGTTAATATCAAATAAATACCTGCAATCGCACCTGCTGCACCTTTAAAAGCAAAACCAGATAAGAACTTTAGCTTATTTTGCTGACGGACAGCGTCTCTATTAGGTAATAAGTTTATATTTTTAACAGCAGTTACAAACTTATAATAACCAAATACATCTAATTTTCTGTAAGCTAAACCAAGTACTGATGATAATGGTGATTGATTATCACCAGATATTTTTTCACTATTATAAGAAGGTATGCTTATACTTTGCAGGGGATCAAAGTTAATAAAACTTGTTGTTGGTAAATTCTTTTTAAATACCGGAAGTATAAATGAAATGTTTTTTAGGCTAGAGACTACTTGAATAGATGTAATTTTATTTTCATATTTACTTTCATAATCGGTAATTGCTTGTTTAACTTGCATCGCATATCTTCTGATAACTGCGTCTGCCTCAGTTGAAAGTTGTTCACTTTTAATATCTAAAATATGTTCTTTTTCTTGAGGTCTTAAAAATATATCAGTAATTACAGGAATATTATTATGAATAATCATTATATAGTTTTCATCTATACCTAATTCTAAAATAGCTGAATTTCCTTTATTTGTAATAGATTTAAATTTTGTATTATCGTGTGCATTCTTTAAAGTAAAACAACGAACATCCATAATAACCGGATTAAGTCCAGCTTTTTTAGCAATAGATGAATAAGCATTTACATCAGCTAATTTTGAAGCAACAAATAAAATCTCCATTGTATTAGTTTTAGAATTTCTATTTATGATTTGATGAAAAATTGAATAATCATTTAAGTTATCTGTAAGTTGAACTAGGTTGTCCCAAAGAGAATCTGTTTCAATCGCTTTCTGCAATTCATCATCTGTCATTAGTGGGCTGGTAACTACTCTAATAATTGCACTAGTTACTGGAATCGATAATGCAACATTTTTTGAAGTAATTTTTGCATTAGACAAAGCTAATTCAATTTCTTCAGCCAAGTAATCTTTGTGTTCTAAAAGGTTTTCACTGATCTTTTCTTGATCCAATAGACGATAAGAATATTTATCTAATATCCATTTTTCATCTTTATCTTGAGAGACTTGAGCAACTCTAATTGCTTCTCTTGTCATATCTAAACCGGCTATTTCTTCACCAGCAACACTTAATTTACTAACTTTAGATTGAAAGAAGTTTTGAAAAACTTTTTTTAACTTATTTTCTTTTGTTTTTTGATTTTTATCTTCTCCGGCTACCTCTTCACTGGTTGCGTTATTATTTTTGGATTTAGAAAATTTAAAATTTTTTAACTTTTCCAACATACTAATTGCTACGCCTTTTGTAGGTTCTTGCATAGCCACTTTGGATACCTCTGAAATAGGAGCTGCGCTAACAACATCATTATTTTCTTTAGTTGTTGGAATAACTGCATCATTTTTGGGATTATTCTCCTGATTTTGCTCAATAAATTGTTCTTTAACTGGAATATTCTCATTTTTCTCTAATTGAAGCTCATCAAACCACTTTTCCAATATTGGTATTGCTTCTTCAAGATTAGGCGTTCCTGATGAAGAGATCTTTTGTTTACCCTCAATATATAGTCTTCCGACCCAATTTTTTGATTTTAACTCACCTTTATACTTATCTTGTCTTATATATATGTGTAAACGGCCATCTTTCTTGTGAATTACCTCGTGCTCACTCTTTTTATCAACTTTAGATTGTATTTCTTCTTGATTGTCAATTATTTGTGCATCACTAGGACTATTTTCACCTTGAAGTTGATTTTCTTCAATAGTGCTTTCCTTGTCAGCATTTTCTTGCAACTGACTATCTAAATTATTATTATCTTTTTCATCAATCATAGTTTTAAAAAAATATACTATTTCTCTAACACAAAAAAACGAATCTCTAACACAAAAAAACGAATCTCTAACACATCTCTAACACAAACTAGTATATTGTATATAACTTAATCAAAATTTAGTGATCAAAGTGGGTTATTTATTGAAAAAATGTAAAAATAGTCAATAAAATCAATGTTTTTTATATAAAATAAATAAAAAGTAATTTCTTTAAATTATTTTAGTAAATTTTGTTTATTCTAACACAAAATAAATATTAAAATTGTGTTAGAGTTAGATTATTTTATAATATATTTAAAAATATGAAAAATATCATATAAATCAACACTTTTAGTAATTTACAAAATTTGTGTTAGAGTAAATAATATTTGTGTTAGACTTTTTTAGTTTTAATAATTTTCTTTCCAACTTTCAAGCTGAACTGCGCCTGAAATTTCTTGTGCATTAGATTTACCTGTAATTAGGTTATCTTTTGCTGTAAATCCATCAATATTATTTTTAGCATCTCCAGCTAGACCGATATATAGGTTATCACCCTGTTTTACAACTTTTGAGAGTACTCCTTTACCCATATTGACATTAAGTAAGGATTCACCACACTTTGTGTCATAGGCAGTGAAATAAGCATTACCTACCCCACATTTGTTATTTGTAGCACTTGGCTCGTATAACGGGAAATATACCCTATCTCTATCTACAGTTGGTTCAGCAGTTAATTTTTTTGCATTATCAAGGTCAACATACCAACCTAAATCAGTCCCAGATGGACATGTAGGTGCTGTTTTGCACATTGAAACATTGCCGGTTGGATTAACCTCTACAAAATTTGGAAAGTTCACATCTTTTATACCATAAATTCTATTTTGTATCTGACTTGATTGTGCTTGAAGCTTTTGGGTGTTTCCAGTTCCAAAATATAACCATAAATTGTTATCACTGTTAATTGTAACCTCTGGTCTTGTAAAAATATTCCTTCCATTTGCAGAAGTAGCTTCAGCTGTAAACAAAGTAGTTTGATGTATTTCTTTATCTGATGCATCGGAACGTATAATTGAATTATAGGTAGAGCTATTTTGATCAGTATCCATAACAAAGTCCTCTGTTAAATCAATTTTAGTTATTTTACCCTCTAAGTCCGTTGCATAAATTAATGCTCCATTATAATTTGCTTTATTAGTGCCATCTGCGGTAATGATACTTAAATCTGCAGGTAAAGAATTAACAATATCATTTTTGTATCTTCTAAATTTATAATCTCCATGATCTGGCTTAGGAGGTCCACCCTCTCTTGTATTTGGCCAAGCTTGATCAAATTCTACATAGTCTATACACGAAACAGTTGTAGACCCACTTTTGTCTCTAAAATGTAATGTGTGACCCACTGCAGGTGAAAATTCTGCAATAAAAGATTCACCTATTGAAGAGTCGAAGCATGCCTCAGCCGGCCAATAAGTAAATTTTGTATTATCATCTGCTCCAGTAGTTTTTTTGGTTAAAGCACTATTTCTTTTAAATAATCTTCCAGTCCAAGAATAAGATTGTGCTGCTGTGTCTTCTATATCAATTACTTTTAATACTTTTCCTTCATTTTCTAAATCAATTACAAATACTGCTGAACCCACGTTAGGATTAACACCACCATTGTATCCTCCCCCAAACACTGCTACCCATCTATCCTTACTATCAACTTTAATTCTAATAATTCTTGGAGTTGACCAGGTTTCTGCTAACTTGCTATAATCATATTCTGGAGAAATATTTCCATCTATATAACCAAATTCAAATTTAGTCACATCGGCATCCCAATGCTGAACCATTTTATTAGTCTCATCATTATTAAAAGCAAATAAATGAGTAGGACTACTTGGATCTGTAACATCAAGCGCAAACATACCTTTTCCACCTGCACCAAGCCCACTTAAAAGAATTGTTCGCCATCTTGGATTGTCTACGCCATCATTTGGAGTATCATCAAAATAAATATCTTTAGCGACTGGAGAACCATCTATACCATAAATAGCATTTGTCGAATTAGCCTTGCTAGATGGGATCTTTTCGAGGACACCTAAAACATTTGGTGGAATATATCCCCATAACTCTTCGCCATCTGATGCTTTAAATGCATGAAGAATACCATTATTGGCTCCAGCATAAACAATTTCTGTTCTATTAGCGCATGGCCCCCCACAAGTTGCACCACTTTTAAAATTATTATAATTATTCTGTAATCTATAATATGAGTCTTTTTTTTGAAAATTAGATGTATTATCATCAACTGCTGATGCTTCTGGATTTGCAACTACAATTAAATCAGAATGATAAATATCTGCAAGCTTATGTGTAGACTCTGTTGTGTTATTATCTGCATCTTGATCATAAGTATCTATACCCCTAATAAAGTTTATTAAATTATCAACTTGGGTATCTGTTGGTGGTATATTAGGAAACATTGATGATTTTAAAAGATCACTGTTAGCTGTTGTAAAATTATTTAAGCCACTACCAATTTCTGGGGTCCATATATTTCTTGATGAGGCGCTTTTGGCATTTAATTTATCTGCAGCATCCCACTGAACTGAACCAAAAGTACCATCAGTATTTAATTGATATTTTTTTAAACTTCCTTTCCATTGTTTGTCTGTTTCGTATTCAAATGTCGATTGATAGACAAAATTATTCCTACTTACATCTGACATTACTGCAGGAGTAGTAAAGGTTAGTCGACCTGAGATAGCTTGTTTAATTGCATCTGTTAATTTTGCAAGCAATTCTGCTTCATTCTCTGCATAAAGAGGATTTTTAGTTCCCCCAGCAGTTGCTAGTGCAGAATAATTACTATTAGATCCACCTAAAGCATAACCTACAGCAAAGGTTTTAACATTATGAGTTTGCCTGAGATCATTAGCAACCTGAACTACATTGGAGTTGTTTTGCCAAAATCCATCACTTATTACTATTAGAAAATTTAAAGAACAGGTTAAATCCCAATTATCAACTATACCAATGGATTGTGTTGTTGTGTTTCCAGTTGTAAAATAATTTCTCGCTTCTCTCATAGCAAAACGTAGATTAGTTCCACCTTTTGAACGAATGCTATCTACACTTGAATAAATTAATTGAGCTCCATTATCTGAAATTCCAACTCTTATCTTTGCAAATCCTCCTGTGCCTTTACCACTCCACTCCATCAAACCAAAATTGGCTCCAGCTGTTAGATTAGTATCAGTAACTATTTTCTTAATTACTTTCTTAGCACTAGACAATCTTGTTTCTACTACTCCTCCAAATGATGCTGTTAGAGCTAAACTAGTATTAAATTTTCTAATGGAATGATTTCTATAATCTCCAACATAGATATTATCACTACTATCTATACCTATTCCATAAGGATTATTAAATGGAGAATTTCTTGAATATGATCCATATTTTGCTTGGTAAACTAGAGATGAATTAAATTTTTGTATTCTGTGATTATTAAAATCTACAGCATATATATTTCCACTACTGTCATAAGCTGCGTCTGTAGCATTATTAAATTTTCCATTCGCTGAGGACTGACTGCCACCAGCTCCGTTTACATAGGTAAGATTATTTCCAGATACTGTATATTCTGAAATTTTACTTGTATGAAAAGATGCTATTATCAGCCTATTTTCAGCACTATTTAAAGACATACCCGGAGCAAAAAGGACGTTACTAGCATTCATTACTTGATAGCCAGTTTGAGCTAAATTTGCTGTCGCATATTTACTAATTACATTGTTAGTATGTCCGACAAAAATATGGTTATTACTAACAGCAATTGACGTTGGTTGAGGCCAAGAAGTGGAGTTACTGGTAATACATTGACCGGTTAAACTAAGCTTTGAAACTGTATGGAAATTAGTGTTTACTATATAAATTTCATCGTTAAAAATTTGAAATTGCCTTGGGCCGGACATTTGATTACAGCCCCCTCCATAACCTCCAAAACTTCTAAGATATGTTCCTGCGCTATCAAAAACCTTAATTCTGTTATTTAGATACTCCAAAAAATAAATATTTCCTGAGCTATCTACTTGAACGTCTGTTACATATTGTGATGCTGTGTTAGTTTCTAATGTAGTGGTCATACTTCCAGACTTATCCAACATAATTAAAATGTTTGCTGGGATATCTGTGGTTCCAGTCCCTGGCGGAGGGCTCTTAGCTTGTACTTGAAAGCTAAATAAAAATAAGAATAAAAAGATAATTACTGTTGAGAGTCTAGCCATTCCCCCACCTTTGAATCATAATCTGCCATACCAACAGAGTAAAGTTTACTAACTATATATATAATTTCTGCATGACCATCATGAATATCTGTTTTAATGTATTCAATAATATCATTTCCAGACTCCCAAACATAACTGCCTCGCCATCTTGATTTTGGAACCCCTTCAGGAAGATTGAAACTACCATATTTACCCATGGCATAATCCATTAACTTACTATCCTCCATGTTAGCCCTATAAAGCTGAATTCTATTAAGTTTGTTTTCTATATATAAATGAATAACACTTGTTCCATATAAACTTTTATCGTTCTTACAAAGTTCCTGCATTGGAATAATTACTTCTTCTCCTCCAAAACGGTTAGATATTGATAGGGGTATAAGTTCTCCAATTTTTACACTTTCTTTAGGACTTCCAAAATTTGTTTTTTTAAAATTACAAGCTAATGCATTCACTTGCGCTAAGAGAAAAAATCCAAATATATAAACTATAAATTTATTCATTAATTTACCAAGGTTACCACGGCCTCTAAGGGAATTATAATATTACTTTGGGCGTTACAATTATCTTTAGACTCATTGCATCCACATGAATAAATCGTGTACAGCGTGTTATTTGTACCTGCTTTTTTTTATAAATGCTGAATTATTACCACTACCACCCGGAGTATAAGCTATAAAATATTCAAAACTATATTTACTTAATCTTGTTGCTTCAACACCTGCTGCGGTGACTACTTCATTCAATGATTTTCTTTCAGTGTGAAATCCATTATTCGAACTTATTAAATTAGGAAAAAAAGATGCTTTACAAAATTTAAGTTTAGTATCTAAATTGTTTGGTGGTGTAGATGAGAATTTATTAACATTTCCTACCATCCAATTCTTAGCAACAGAAATTCCACTTTCAGCAGCATAAAATGCCTGCTGGTTGCTATCTTTATCGTTATTAGCGTTATGCTCATTAGATGAAATTGTAACTAAGGTAGCTCCCATTATTGTCATAACAACCAACAATAACAATGCTAATGGAAGAGCAAATCCTTTTTCACTATGTTTAACTCTATTTCTCATTAGTTATAAGTTGATGATACTCCAATACTAGTTCCTGTTTGTTCTGATATAGCAATATGTTTTGCTAAATTTCTTGTATGCACACTTACAAAAAAAGTTTCACGATAATATTTATCATTAAAGTTTAAAGTATTTCCATAAATGCTTCCTTCATGGTTAATAATTCTTGTAGCCTGGTTAGTGTTAAAAACTTCTTTAGCCGATTCAATTGTTAAATATATTTCAGCTTTATGAACCTTTTTCATATTAGCTTGCCCTAAATTATAACTACCCACCATTGTTCCTGATCCTTGGGCATTTTCTACTGGCCCACAATAAGAACAGACAGGATAAAGTTCATTTCCTTCCTTATCTTTGAAGACAACTTGAAAATCTACAATATTAGGAACAAACTCTATGTTATCATAAATAACTGTTCCAACTGTCACTGGGTTCATTACAACTTCTCTTGCAAGATACATTTTATTACTATTTTGATATTTCATTGGACGATAATAAACTCTCATCCGATCATTTGGTGCTGTTGTATACCAAACTGCTAAGCTATCTAAATTATCTAAATATTTTTGACGAAGATTAATTAATTTTATTTCAGGACGTGAATCTCTTGTAAAATTTATGTCTATGTAACCTGCATTTCTCAAATCTCTTGTTATAACTGTAAGGGCATCTCTTGCTGCACTATTTATTGCAGCTTTTTGAGAAACTGATTTATATGATTTGTTAAAATAATTATATGATGCAAATGCTGCAGCAATACTAATAGCACCAATTACAATTGACACCAAAAGTTCTGCTAAAGTAAATCCAGAGTTTCTAGTTTTCATTTAACTACAACTCCTAAATATTTTTTTTGTTTACCTTTTCTAGTAAAAAAATTAACTTTTCCTGATGTATTGGTTCCAGAATTAACAAATATCTTTTTGGTATCAGAATTATCACATGGCATCTTTTTATCTTTATTGTTTATTCTAATTTGATTTTTTTCTTCAAGTCTATTTCTCCATTTGTCTTGCATTTTTTGATAAAGATTTGAACCATTATTAAGACTATGAGAACACGTCTTTATAAAACCTCCATAACTAGTAACATTATCAGGATCACCGATCATATCCTCCATCACCATTTCAGATAAATAATTAAGTTTATTTTTTTCAGTTGCTCGATCCATAGAATTAATTGAAAAAGCTGCAAGCTGCATTATAGCAATAAACCCAATCCCAATTACCACCATACAAACCATAGACTCTATTATTGAAATACCTCTGTTTGATTTAACCATCAATTTTCATCCAGCTGTTTTTTTTCTTATTATATTTATATAATTTAGTATTAACAAATCTATCCCAAGTAATTTTATATATATAATCTAATTGAGCTCCTGCTTTACAGGTTTGCATTGTTGAATTAGATTTCGAACACAAAAGAAAATAATCCACCTTCTTTCCTGTTGCTGGATCTGTTTCATTTACATTTATTGGTGTATTATTGTCATATCTAATGCTTCCATCTTTAGTGATACAAATCACAGAAGCATTTCTAGGACTAGGGTGAGATGCGCTGGGATATACATTAACATTGCTATCAGGATTTCCAGATCCTAATTCAAAATTAAGGCTCGCATCATTTGTAAAACTATTGGGTTTTTGATGTCCACATGTTCTATTACTTTTATAGGAGCTGTTTGTGCTGATATCTTTATATTCTTTGAAAAAATCTTCATTAGTCATTTTATATGTATGAATTCTCCAATTCATAACTACTTGCACCATGCCATATTTTCCTGATTGAACGTCATTTTTTCTTTCTTTTAAATATGTGATGACTTCATAAGCCTCCTTTTTGACGTTTCTTTCTGCAATCCAATTAGAGATATTTGGATAGGCAATTGCTGTAAATACTCCCATTACAGCAAGGACAACTAAAAGTTCTAATATGGTAAATGCATTTTTTTTCATTTTAATTACCAGGTTTTTCCTACACAGTTAAAATGATAAATTTCATCAGGAAGCATAGATCCAATTATAATCCAAGCACTATAACCTTTACTGCTACAAGCATTTTGACTAAAACTTCTTGAGCCTATACTTTCATAGCTAATACAATGATTTCCTGGTTTCATTGATTGATCTGCGCTAGCACGATTAGGACAACTTCCACCCATCCCTACAACAGTTTGTCCTTGAATTACATTTCTAAAATCAGATTTTCCAGCAAAATATAATTGAAAAGGTCTATACATACTACCAACTGTATGCCAATCACTACTCTTGTTACAAACTGCTGTCGCAGTTTTATTTTGGCTACCATATTTTAATGAAACGCTATCTGAATAATTTATACATGTAGTAAGTATTGTTGTTTTTATAAAATCATGCATTTCCTTATTTTGTGCTTTGATTGCTGCAATTTGAGCTATCTTTGTATATTTTGAATAACCAACAACACCTATTGTTGAAATAATTCCTATGATAGCAACAACAACTAGCAGTTCGATAAGAGTGAAACCTTTAACTATTTTTTTCGGCATTTGAAATAACTCCTGTGCCAATTAATTCTTCAATTGATTTTTCCATCGTAATCATTCCTTCACGCTGACCCGTTTGCATAACACTTGGAATTTGATGAATTTTTGCTTCACGAATTAAATTTTTAATGGGTGGATTACAAATCATAATTTCAAAAGCCCCGACTCTGCCTGAACCATCTTTCTTTTTGAATAACTTTTGAGTGACAACCATCTTTAAAGACTCTGCAAGTTGCGCTCTTATTTGACCCTGTTGTTCAGGTGGAAAAACATCAATAATTCTATTCACAGTATTAGGTGCACCACTTGTATGCAATGTTCCAAAAACTAAGTGACCTGTTTCTGCTGCAGTTAATGCCATACCTATAGTTTCAAGATCTCTAAGTTCACCAACAAGAATTACATCTGGATCTTCCCTTAAAGCTGCTTTTAATGCATGAGAAAAACTCTCTGTTTGTTTTCCAACTTCCCTTTGTGAAACTATACTTTTTTTATCTTTGTGAATAAATTCTACAGGATCTTCAATTGTAATTATATTGGCAGGTCTCGACTCGTTTATCTGATTAATAATTGCTGCTAAAGTTGTCGATTTTCCAGATCCTGTTGGACCTGTAACTAAAACCAAACCTTTATGAGCATCAAGTAAACTGAACAATACTTGAGGAAGGTTTAAATCTTCCATTAGAGGAATTTTTGTCTCCACTCTTCTCAAAACAGCAGCTAAACCATTTAAAGTTTTAAAAAAATTTGCTCTAAATCTTAGCTCACCTAACATAATGGCAGTATCTAATTCGTTTTTTAACTCAAATTTTTTAACTTCAGCTTCTGAACAATTATTCTTTAATAATTCTTGTAAATCTTTATCTTCAACATGGCTGTTAGGTTCTATGACAATGTCTCCTAAAACTCTATAGGAAATATCTGAACCAGACCTTAAATGAAAATCAGAAATTTTTTTATTAGTTTTTGCAAGCTCTGAAATTTTATTTAACATAATACTAATAGTACTATCTAATAATAAAAATTAAACCAATATTAGACTATATAATAGATCACCTTGGGCAAAATAAATTAGGCTGGCCACTATAATAAAGGGTCCAAAAGGAATTTCAGTTCTCATGGTTTTTTCTTTTTTTATTAATGATGGGACAACAAAAATTAAACCCAAAATAGATGAAACAAAAAGAACAAAAGGTATAGATTGCCAACCAAATAATAAGCCAATACCAGCCATTAATTTTGCATCTCCTAATCCCATGCCATCAATTTTTTTTATTACTTTGTATAAATAAATAATCAACCATATGCTTAGATACCCAACCATCCCACCAATGATAGATTGATTAATTTCATGAATTAAACTTGTATTAAAATTTGGTAAAAAGTTTTTAAATAAAGCTATAGCCATAACACTAAAGTTTAAACTGTCAGGAATAATAAAATTTTCAAGATCTATAAAAAATATTATTATATAGATTAAACTTAAAACTGATAAAAAAATAATTGTTGAGAGGTCATTATAATTTAAATAAATCAATAAAAAAATAATCCCAGTAGCAATCTCAACAATAAAATATCTTAAAGAAATAACTTTCTTACATTTTCTACATTTTCCATTTAAAATTAAAAAAGAAATTAAAGGAAGATTATCAAACCAATTTATTTTTTTTTTACATCTTGGGCAAAAAGATCGGCCACTTACAATCTGTTTATTTTTGGGTAAACGATATATGCAGACATTTGAAAAGCTCCCTAAACATGCTCCTAAAATAAAAATTAAGAATGAATTTAAAAAAATCAAATGATTAAATGTTTATATAAGCTGCTAAACTTATAATGCTTTGGTAGCAATAATTCATAAAAATAATACTATTCTCATACACTAAATTTAAATTGGGTGTATAAAGTTCTATCTTCATTAACTATCCTTATCAGTTCTTTTAAGGATATTTTTAATTACTTCAGGTTTCCAAATATAATAAAAAATGTATGGTGCTAATGCTGGAACTAACCCAAACCATATCCATTCATCCCATCTAAAATTTTTGCTACCTCTTGCAAGTAAACCATTAGCCCAAACGAGATAGCCTACTAAAATTATCCATATAAATGACAAGGTTAAAAAAACTTTTAATTTTTTCATTTACTAAGACTAACAAATCCTGAACCATGAGTCTAACTGCTAGAAGTAATACAAAACAACAATACAGTCATTGAACAAGAAAAGAACAAGGGCATTTTCAGTTTTGAACCAAGAAAAGAACAAGAATTAAAAAAATAATGTTTTAATAAATGTGGAATACCAACGATTACAAAATTTAAATAGTTTTCTAATAATTGATTATTATTATTGGTACTAAAGGGTATTAGGATTTTATAGGATAATATGGGAGTTCCTAAGAGTGTATTGTTCTTTTTTGAACCGCTCTAATTCTATTGATAAACATAACTTCTAAACGCACTGTTTGCTTTCTACTTTCCGCACCATGAATAAACCATTAAACCAAATTTAATTCAAAAGTTTAATTTGTAATTCCAATACATTTACAAATCTATTTCAATTCTTTTTTATGGTCAATTTATAAATTAAAATTATTCAGTACTATGTGAGATTTTTTTATTAGTAAGCCCAGAAAACTCTAAGCCCAGTTTCAGAAGTGGTGTTTCTTGGTTCCATAAAATTACCAGTTGTATCTAGTTTTGAATCAGCAATGTCCCAGTAGTCCATGTATATTTCATATCCAAAATTTTTATCAGAATAATATTTTGCTGTAAACTTCATTCCTGATCCATCTTCTTGATCATTTGTAAAATCTCCATAATTAGAACTTACTTGGCTAAGATAACTTGTTTGTTGGCCATATAAAAAGTATAAATACTCGCCTCTAAATTCCCATGCACCCTTCTCATAGTTAACACCGATTGGTAAATATACATACCTAGACTCTCTATCATAACCAGAATGACCAGTTGATGATAATTTTAAACCACTAGCATTTAACAAATACCTACCCCCTATACCTGAAAAAAATGTTGTTCTAGAGTTTGTTCCCTCCATGGGCATACCTAAATATAAAGTACTTTCTAATTGATAATCAGGAATACCTGTCATTGTACCAGTTCCTGCAGAAGTATAATTTACCTCTCCAGCAGCAAGTCTATTCTTCCATCCAAAATAACTTCCATCGCTATAATCTTCTGAATTGGTATTTATTCCTATCATCCAGCCATCTTGTGACATGAAAAAGCTATTGTCTACAGGGTGTCTTTCTTCATAAATTTTTGTGCCAAAATAAACACCAAATTCGCTTTTTTTATCTTCAAAGCTATTTGCATGAAAAATTGATATATTTAAAAAAAGTATTGCTAATAATACTGAAGAAATTTTTTTCATTTCATTTATCCTTAATTTTATTTAGCTTACGTTCTGCAACCCAACCAAGTAGCACCATATGGTATACTGTATCTTTTTGCTTCACATGCATATTTATTTTGAAATGGGCCAATGCATTTCTGCAAACTTCCACCTTTTTCAATATAACAGGCATAATAAGGCGCGTGATAACCAGCTTCTGACTTATTGGATGTTAGTAGTTGCACACCAAAAATAATAGTAAATGCAATTACTGTAAGCGTTATTTTTTTCATAAATAACCTTACGCTTCTGCTTATTTAACTCCATGTAATTAAGGTTCATTTGACGCTAACTGAGAATAAATATTCAACCTAAGATTGCTTTTAGCTAAAACAACAATACACTCAAAGACCATGAATCGACCATAGAGTTTTTTAGATATCGCCCATAAATTCACCATTAAATCCAAAGTAAATGTTTTAATAAATGTGGAATACCAACGATTACAAAAATTTAAATAGTTTCTAATAATTGATTATTATCGTTGGTACTAAAAGATAATTTAAAAATCTTATAGGATAATATGGGACTAAGAGTGTATTGCTCTTTTATCTACTGATAAAGCTGCTTCTTTTACAGCTTCTGAGAATGTTGGGTGTGCATGACACGTTCTTGCAATATCTTCAGCACTTGCACCAAATTCCATTGCAACTCCAATTTCCCCAATTAATTCACCAGCGTGAGGTCCAATAATATGTGCTCCTAAAACTTTATCTGTTTTTTCATCAGCTAAAATTTTAACAAAACCTTCTGCTTCATCAATTGCTTTGGCTCTTGAGTTTGCCATAAACGAAAATTTACCAATTTTATATTTTATATTTGCTTCTTTTAATTGCTCTTCAGTTTTTCCAATTGAAGCAACTTCTGGAGTTGTATAAACAACACCTGGAATAATATCATAATTTACATGTCCTGATTGTCCTGCTATATTTTCTGCAACTGCAATACCTTCATCTTCAGCTTTGTGCGCTAACATTGGTCCATCTATTACATCACCAATTGCATAAACATTACTTACATTTGTTTGAAAGCTTTTATTTGTTATAATTCTTTTCTTTTCATCCAATTCAACACCAATTGCTTCTAAATTTAAATTGTTAGTGTTAGGTTTTCTGCCAACAGATATAAGAACAACATCACAATCAAAATTGATTTTTTTTCCATCTTTATCAGATGTTGAAACACTTGCTCCATTAGTGTTTTTAGTAATTCCCTCTACTTTAGTTTGCATGTGGAAGTTAATTCCTTGTTTCTTTAAAATTTTCATAAATTCTGAAGATATTTCTCTATCCATTCCTGGCGTAATATGATCAAGAAATTCTACTACATGAACTTCAGCACCTAACCTAGACCAAACAGATCCCATCTCTAATCCTATATAGCCTCCACCAACTACAACCATTTTTTTTGGAACCGATTGCAGGGTTAATGCACCTGTTGAAGATACAATTATTTTTTCATCAAATTCCATTCCTGGCAATTCTACTGGTACTGATCCTGTGCTAATTACCGTTTTATCTGTTTCAATAATGGTTTCTTTTTTTTGATCATCTATTATTGAGATTTTATTTGCAAATTTAAAACTTCCAGTGCCTTTAAAATAAGTGACTTTATTTTTCTTAAATAAAAACTCTACACCCTTAGTCAAAATTGTTACTGCTTTATCCTTATTTTGCATCATTTTTTGAAGATTAAGTTTTACCTCACCCACTTCTATGCCAAGTTTAGAAAAATTTTGTGCCTTATAATAATTTTCAGAAATATTTAATAAATTTTTAGAAGGTATACACCCAACATTTAAACAAGTTCCACCTAAAGAGCCTCTTGATTCTATGCATGCTGTTTTAAGTCCTAATTGTGCTAACCTTATTGCACACACATAACCGCCTGGACCACCACCTATTACGACTGCTTGAAATTTATCTGACATTTAAATATTTAAAAATAACCTTCTTGGATCCTCTAAGTTTTCTTTAACCATTTTTAAGAATGATACTGACTCTTTTCCGTCTATAATTCTGTGATCATAAGATAAAGCAAGATACATAATAGGTCTAATTTTAATTTCACCGTCAACCACCGTTGGTCTTTCGACTATATTATGCATTCCTAGCACACCCGATTGAGGTAAATTTAATATTGGAGTAGATAGCATTGAGCCATAAACTCCACCGTTACTAATCGTGAAGGTTCCACCTTGAAGATCTTCTATAGTTATTTTTCCATCTCTTGCTTTTTCGGAAATAGCTTTAATATTTTTTTCAATATCAGCAAATGATAATTGATCAGTATCTCTTAATACTGGCACTACTAAACCTTTTTCAGTTCCTACTGCAAAACTCATATTATAATAATTTTTATAAATAATTTCATCTCCATCAATTTCAGCATTAACTGATGGATACATTTTTAGTGCAGCAACACATGCTTTTACAAAAAATGACATAAACCCTAGTTTAATTCCATACCTGCTTTGGAAATCTTCTTGGTTCTCTTTCCTCATTTCCATTATGCCAGTCATATCAACTTCATTAAAGGTTGTTAACAATGCTGCATTTTCTTGTGCTTGTTTTAATCTTTTTGCAATTGTCTGTCTAAGCCTAGACATTTTAATTCTCTCTTCTTGACCATATTTAATTTTTCTTTCTGATGGTTGTGGGTTTTCTCCCATCATACCAATTAGATCACCTTTGAGAATTCTACCCTCTTTACCTGAACCACTAACTTTTTTTAAATCAATTTTATTTTCAACCACAATTTTTCTTACTGATGGTGAAAGTATTTCATTATTTTTATTTGAATAATCAGTTTTGTCTTTTTTAACTTCATTAGCTAGTATTAACGGTTCTTCCTCTTCTGGTTCTTCGAAAACTTTAGGATTTTCTTTTTTAATTTCTAAATTGACAATGTTATTTTCTATGTTTTTAGGTTCAATTTTTGTAATCACTTTTTTTTCAGATGCCTGAGTTCCCTTTTGACTTATTATACCAAGTAGAGTTCCAACTTCTACAGTTGCGCCATTTTTTGAATTTATTTTAGATAATACTCCATCTATTGGGGATGGAACTTCTAAATTAACTTTGTCAGTTTCTAATTCTACAATGGCCTCGTCTGCTTCAACAGTATCACCTTCTTCTTTGAGCCACTTAGCAACCGTTGCTTCTGTTATACTCTCACCCAAAACTGGAACTAAAATATTTTCACTCATTTTTATTCAAAAACCTTGTTAATAATTTCTTGCTGTTGTGAAATATGCCTTTTTGCATATCCTGTTGCAGGGGATGCGTCTGGACTTCTTCCTATATAAGAAATTTCTCTATTATTAGCGTTAATAGTTTCTAATGTCCATTGTATATAGTCCCTTACAGAAAACCATGCGCCCATATTCTTAGGCTCTTCCTGGCACCAATAAAATTTAGCATTTTCTGCATATTTTTTGATTTCTTTAACTAAACTTTTAACCGGGAAAGGGTAAAGTTGTTCAACTCTGTACAATACTACGTCGTCTTTCTTTAATTTTTCTCTAGCATCCAATAGATCAAAGTAGACTTTTCCTGAACATAAAATCACTTTTTTAATTTTTGAACTTTCTTTTAATTTTATAAATCCATTTTCTTCATCTAGTGCATGATCCCATAAAATTCTGTGGAAAAATGTATCTTTATCAAAGTCTTCTATATTTGAAACACAATGTTTGTTTCTTAATAGTGATTTTGGAGTCATTACTATTAATGGCTTTCTGAATTCTCTATGCATTTGACGTCTTAAAGCATGAAAGTAGTTTGCGGGTGTCGTGCAGTTTACTACTTGCATGTTATCATTAGCACATAATTGTAAAAATCTTTCTAATCTTGCTGAGGAATGTTCTGGTCCCTGACCTTCGTATCCGTGTGGTAAAAGCATTACCAATCCTGATGCTCTTGTCCACTTTCTCTCTCCTGATGCAATAAATTGATCAATAACTACTTGCGCACCATTTGCAAAATCGCCAAATTGTGCTTCCCAGATAGTTAAGGTGTTTGGTTGAACTAAACTATAACCATATTCAAAACCTAAAACTGCTAATTCTGATAAAAAGCTATCTACTATTTCATATCGCTTTTGCTCTTTTGAAATATTATTTAGTGGTACGTATCTAGAGTTATTCTCTTGATTTCTTAAAACTGAATGTCTTTGACTGAATGTTCCTCTTCCTGAATCTTGTCCTACCAATCTTACTGGATAACCTTCTTCCAATAACGAACCAAATGCCAAAGCTTCCGCTGTTGACCAGTCTATGCCTTTTCCATCTGATACTGATATTTTTCTAGCTTTTAAAATTTTAATTATAGTTTTATGTAAATTTAATTTTTGTGGAGTTGAATTAATTTTTTCAGAAATGTCTAAAAGTTTATGCTGAATAACACCACTCGTGCCTCTTTTATCTTTTCCTTTTTCTGGTCTATATCTTGACCAGCTCCCTTCATACCATTCAATTTTTGGTTTATAATCTTTTGCATTTTTATATTGATCATCTAATAAGTTTTTAAAGTCAGTTTTAAACTTTTTAAGTTCATCTTCTGAAAGTGTATTTTCATTTACTAATTTTTGTCCATACACTTCAACTGGCGTAGGATGAGATCTAATTTTTTTATACATTAATGGCTGAGTAAAAGAAGGCTCATCTCCCTCATTATGTCCAAACCTTCTGTAACAAATTAAATCAACCACAACATCTCTATTAAATTTTAGTCTAAATTCTGTCGCAATTCTTGTTGCATAAACAACTGCTTCTGGATTATCTCCGTTAACATGAAATATTGGAGCATCTACCATTTTAGCAACATCTGATGGATATGGTGATGATCTTGCAAACCTTGGGCTTGTTGTAAATCCTATTTGATTATTAACTATAAAATGAATTGTTCCACCGGTATTATGACCTGGTAAACCTGACATAGCAAAACATTCTGCAACAACACCTTGGCCAGCAAATGCTGCATCACCATGTATTAAAATAGGTAAAACTTTATTTCTATTTTTGTCTTGGTGAAAAAATTGTTTACCTCTAGTTTGCCCTAGTACAACTGGATTAACTGCCTCTAGGTGTGAAGGGTTATCTGTAAGGCCGACATGCACAGAGTTACCGTCAAACTCTCTATCCGATGATGCTCCTAGGTGATACTTTACATCTCCCGCTCCTTCCTCTCCTGTTGTTTGAATATCTCCAGCAAATTCATTGAATATTCTTTTGTAAGATTTTTGCAAAACATTTGCTAGCACATTGAGTCTGCCTCTGTGAGACATTCCAATTTTAACTTCTTTGGCTCTGGATTGACCAGCAATTTTAATAATTTGTTCTAATGCAGGAATTAAACTTTCCCCACCATCTAAACCAAATCTTTTTGTACCAACATATTTGGTGTGTAAAAATTTTTCAAACCCTTCAGCTTGAATTAATTTGTATAAAATTGCTTTTTTTCCATTTTGAGTAAAATTAATATCACCTTCATCTTTTTCCACTCTATTTCTCAACCACTTTCTTTCAGTGGGGTTTGAAATATGCATATATTCATAACCAATTGGTCCACAATAAGTTTTATTTAAAAAACTTAATATTTCTTTTACAGTTGAGTGTTCTTTATTGGTAACACCATCTAAATAAATTTTTTCATTATAATTTTCTTTTTTAAAACCATAGTAGTCAGGATGTAATTCATCCAGGTATTCTGTTTTCATCATGCCAAGTGGGTCAAGTTTTGCCAATA
>CAJQSG010000014.1 GCA_905612525.1 uncultured Candidatus Pelagibacter sp.
CCTCCAAAAAGCTAAAGAAATTGGTGGTACATACTCAACTCCTCCTCTGGCAACTATCAAATTACTAGCCATAAAAATTGGTTGGATAAATAATAATAGAAAAGGTAAATAATTATTTTTAGAATTATTCACTGCAAGTAGAAAATTAGTTTTTGTCGAAAAAGGCTTCGTAGACCATCATAAAAATTGCTATAGCCATCAAAATAAATACTGGCAATACATCCCAAAAACCTATCATTGATGATCTTGTCAATGTAGTCGCTAAACCGATAAGAAAAATTGCAGCAAGAAAAGTACCTAGAAATTTTGTTATATTATTTAGCATATTTTTTACAATTTTTTTCTAACCAATTGGCTACACCTAAAAATCTTAAATCATCTAGTTTGTCTCCAATTAACTGAACTCCTAATGGTAAATTATTAGCACCTGTAAGTAAAGGTAATGAAATAGAAGGTAAGCCCATATAAGTCCAAGTAGTGCAAAATTCTGGGCTACCTGTACTCTTTAAACCCTTGGGTGCAACCCCAGTTGTAGATGGACTTAACACACCATGATAGTCCTCAAACACTTCTTTAAAAGATTCGTAACTTCTTTTCATAAAGCCCAATGCTTCAACATAATCTTTTCCTGAGTATTTTAAGCCTCTTTCAATAGCACTAACCATTTCTTTAGAAAGTTTTTTCTTAGATTTTTTGTAATAACCTTGGAAATTACTAGCCATATCTGTTTCATGAATTATTTTATGGTATTTTGGAATATCTTCAAAATATGATGGTGTATCAAATACTTCAATATTTTTTTTGAATGTTTTTATAAAAAACTCAAAAGACTTTTGAGATTCTTTATCTACATTTTTCCAATTTTTAGTTTTGTAAAAGATAAATTTTGGTTCATATAATGGTCCTTTTTTACAAACTTTTAACATTTCATCAGATGAATAATGAATAGTTGAACTATCGTATAAATCTTTTTTAATTAATGTTTTTGTTAATAAAGCAACATCTTCAACTGTTTTTCCAAAAACACCGATGTGATCTAGTTTGTCTGACTGTTTTAAAACTCCACTTCTAGAGATTAGTCCATAAGATGGTTTGTATCCAACAACCCCACAATAAGAAGCTGGTCTAATAATTGATCCATTAGTTTGTGATCCAATTGATAGTGGTGCCATATGAGCTGCAACTGCAGCTGCAGAACCACTTGAAGATCCACCAGGTGTTCTTGAATTATCGTGTGGGTTAGTAGTTTTGCCTGGGTGAAAATATGCAAGTTCTGTAGTTACAGTTTTTCCCATAACTATTGCTCCTGCAATTTTAAGTAAATTAACAACTTCAGAATCTTGAGAACTTGGCATCTTTTTTCTTAATGGAGTTCCACATTCAGTAGGCATCTCAAAAGTACCTATTATATCCTTAACTGCAATGGGTAGTCCATGTAAAGAACCTAGAGGCTTTCCTGATTTTCTGTGCTCATCTGCTTCTTCTGCTTTTTCTAAAAGTTTTTTTTTATCAAAATATTCCCAAGCATTGATGTCTTTTTCAAATTTTTCAATTCTTTCAATATATTGTGTACAAACTTCTACAGAGGAAATTTGGCCTGTTTTTAAATGTTCTACTAACTTATTAGTTGTAAGAGAAAATATATTCATAATTTTAAATTACCTAGTTTGCAAATAATGTTTCTGGTAGCCACAAAGCAATACCTGGAAACATATACATAAGGAACATTGCAAATATTACTATGCCCAAGAATGGCATAATTCCTGCAAATATTTCCATCAGCTCAACATTATTTTTTTGTACACCTTTTAAATAATAGGCAGACATGGCCATGGGTGGTGTCAAAAAAGATGTTTGTAAATTAAGAGCAATCAACATTGCAAAGAAATATGGATTAACATCAAATACCTCAAGTAACGGTAAAAATATTGGCACAAATATAATTAAGATTTCAGTCCATTCTAACGGCCATCCTAAAAGAAAAATTATTATTTGTGTAATAATTAAGAATTGCCAAGTTGTTATTTCTATTGATTTGAAAAAATGCTCAAAAATTTCATGACCACCTAAATAAGAAAAGACTGAAGAAAAAGTCCATGAACCAATAAATAACCACATAATCATTGCTGTGGTTTTTGCTGTTAGAAAGACAGATTCTTTAAAACTTTGCCACTTAAGAGTTTTGTAAAACCAGGATAAGAGTATTGCTCCAAATGCTCCTGCTGCTGCAGCCTCAGCTGGCGTTGCTATGCCCGCTAAAATTGTTCCAAGTACTAACATTATTAACCCAAAAAGAGGTACAAAAGAAACTAGTACTTCTTTTAAAATCTCTGCTCTTGGTGGAATATCCGCTGCATCTGGCTTGGGTGCAATTGATGGATTTATCCAAGCTCTGATTACAACATAAGCTATATATAAACTTGCAAGTAAAAGTCCTGGGAAAATTGCTGCAGCAAATAATCTTAAAGGTGATAATTGCGCAATCACTGAATATACAATTAACATAATACTTGGTGGTATTAAAATACCCAGACATCCCCCGGCACAAATTACTCCTGATGCAAATTTTTTATCATATCCCGCTTTAACCATTGCGGGCCAAGCAAGTAAACCCATTAAGGTTACAACAGCACCAATAATTCCAGTTGCTGTAGAAAATAAAGTACAAGTTATTAATGCAGCTACTGCCATTGAAGCTGGCAATCTATGAGCTGCAAGTCTTATTGCGAAAAATAATTTTGATACAATTCCAGCTCTTTCAACTAAATACCCCATAAATAAAAAGAGGGGGACTGCAGTGAGGACATTATTATCCATAACTGTGTAGGTATTTTTTACAAATAATGAAAATATTCTATTATCAAAAATATGATCCATTAAAACAGGATCATAATAAGCATAATATCCAAAGCCTATTCCCATCGCCATTAGAGTAAATGCAATTGGAAAACCCAATAGTACTGCAAATAAAAATATCCCCATCATTAAGATGGCTACTTCTGGGTTTGTTAAACTAAATAACATCTTTTTGATCCTCGTCCTGAGCTGTTCTCATTAAAATTTGCTCTGTTTCTTCTACAACAACCATTCTTGCAGGCCAATGTCCCGTTTGAATACAAATGATTGATCTAAATACCTCAGCAACTCCTTGTATAGTTAAGAAAACTCCCGCTGCTGGTATCAAAGACTTAGCCATGTAAATATTAATCTGTGCTGGGCTACTCCAACTAGTTTCTTTTATCTTCCAAGCAAGTGCCGCATATTCAAATCCATAAAATGCTAAAGCTATTACGCCAGGAAAAAAGAAAATAAAATAGAGTATTAAATCAATCCAACCCTGTGTTCTTGGTTTAAATAATCTGTAAATTACATCTCCCCTAACATGAGATTCTGTTGCTAAACAATAAGCTCCTGACATCATCAATATTGCACCATACATCTGCATGCTAAAGTCAAAATTCCAAAGAGTGGGTTTATTAAATATATAAGCCATTGTTACTTCATAACAAGTTCCACCCATTAAAATAACAATACACCAAGAAAAAGCCTTACCTATTGAAGTGCTTAATGTGTCAGCAAATTTTATGTATGCTCTCATCATGATTTAAATAGAATACCCTAATTTTTCAAAAACTGTACTATAAAAAAAGGGGAGCCTAAACTCCCCTCTTTTAAATTATTTAAAAGCTAATTAGATTTTAACTTTTCCAATTGGACCAAACTCATTTTCATAAGCTAGTTTGTAATTAGGCTGATTCATCAGCAAGTACTTCATTACTTTCTTAGCGTATGCTTTTTGAGAGTCGATAACCTTCTTGAAGAATGCATCTTTTGCAGAGAATTCTCCAACAATTTTATCCCAACCTTTTAACTGTTCAGCTAAAATAGCATCAGACGTTTGGTAAACATTAACCTTATGTTCATTCATCAACATAGCTAAACTGTCAGAATATCTAACAAGTGCTTTGAAGTAGTTATCTGTATTCGCAGCATAAGCAGCGTTTTTTAAGATAGCTTGATGAGCAGGTGAAAGGCTTTTTAGTCTCTTCGTGTTCATAGGAATTTCAAACATCTCTTGAGATTGGTGAAAACTTCCTAAGTGATAATGTTTAGAGACATCTTGCATTCCAAACTGCGAGTCTGATGTTGGGTTGTTAAACTCTGCAGCATCAATTAAACCAGTTTTCATTGCTGGTTGAATTTCACCACCTGGTAATTGTCTTACGACCATTCCCATAGCAGTTAAAACGTTAGTCGCTAGACCAACTGTTCTATACTTCATACCTTTAACATCAGATACTTTAGTTACATTCTTTTTGAACCAACCGAAAGGCTGTGCTGGCATAGGCATATGAAAGAATCCAGTGTAATTATATCCAACACTAGCTACTGCTTCTTCATATAGTTTTCTTCCACCACCACGTTCCATCCATCCCATAACTTCTTGAGATGACATTCCGTATGAAGGACCAGTTCCAAAAAGTGAAGCTGCAGCGTTTTTACCGTACCAATATGCTGTCACCCAGTGACCCATATCAACGATTCCATCACTTACCGCTGCTCCGATTTCGGAAGTTTTAACGATTGAGTTAACTGGCTGAAGATCAATCTTAAGTGATCCACCAGACATGTCACTAACCATGTTACAGTAGTCTTGCGCCATTTCAAAAAAGATGTTTGCTCCTGAAGGCCAAGCAGCTTGCATCTTTAATACAGTAGCGTGAGATCCTGCAGTTGCAATATTTGGCATTGCAACAGTAGCTGCAGCTACAGCACCGGCTTTAGCAGCAGTTTTAAAGAACTTACGTCTTGAAGACGTTGAATTCTTTAATGATTTTTTATCTTTAATCATTATGTCTCTCCCTTATTATATTAGTTAATTAACTGAATGCATACTACTCACAGTTAGATATAGGTGTCTACGGAATACTTAACTGCAAGCTGTCAAATAGATCCAGTTTATATGTAAAATTTAGCTAAGGACAAAGATGTACACAACCAACAAGTGTATTAAAGTATTTTATTTTTTTATAACTAAGCTTGCCCATAAACTGAACCAATCAGATTTAAATTTTAATTTTTCCAAATAATTTGCTTTATCTAACTTAACAGCACTTAATAAATAAGTTCTATTTTCAATAGTTCTTATTTTTCCTACTCCCTTTGAGTTTGTTTTAATCTTTTCTTTATAGGTATTATTTTCATCTTTACTAAAAATAGTAATTTGCCAATTTCCTAAAGGTTTTTTTTTTTCAAAAAGTTGAAATTTAAAAAAACTATTCTTAAGCTCGTAAGGTGTGTTCAAAGCAATAATCTCAAAATCTAATTTTGGTTTTTGAATAAAAAAACCTTTATTTCCATCAGTAATTAAGGCTTTTGCAAACCTTCTATAGTTTTCTGTAGGAATTTTATTTCTATCAAACTTATTTATAGTGCTTTGAAGGCCCTGTTCTTTTACAAAGTCTTCAAATTTTTCAACAGAGT
>CAJQSG010000015.1 GCA_905612525.1 uncultured Candidatus Pelagibacter sp.
CATTGCAACTAGTGGCCCTGGGGGAATGAACTTTGTAACCCCAGCTGGTAATTGTTATTATGATTCTGTTCCAGTAATATTTATTACTGGACAAGTTAATTCAAATTTCTTGAAGCCAGATAGTTCTATTAGACAGACAGGTTTTCAAGAAGCTGACATGTGTTCTATTTTTAAATCAATTACAAAATATACAAAATTAATACTTGACCCTAATTCAATTAGATATGAATTAGAATATTCATTATTTCTAGCAACAAATGGAAGGCCTGGTCCAATCTTATTAGACATTCCTATAGATGTTCAAAAAACTGAAATAGATACTGATCAATTAGTAGGCTTTACACCAAGTGATGATGTCGATGCTACTTCTAATGAAAATAAATTAAAAAAACAGCTAGAAAATCTATTCTCAGATATAACAAAATCATCAAGACCAGTATTTTTAATTGGTGGAGGTGTTAAGAATGCTGATGCTGTGGATGATCTACATGAGCTTGGTAATATTTTAAAAATACCTATGTACCCTACCTGGAATGCTCTAGATGTTGTTACAAGCGACTATGAATATTATTGTGGAAGAGTTGGAACGTATGGTGGTGCTGGTAGAAATTTTGGTGTTCAAAACTCTGATTTACTAATTTCTATTGGTTCAAGGGTGTCAGGAAGAATAACTGGCGGAAATGTAAAAACATTTGCAAGGGCTGCAAAAAAATACCTAATTGATGTTGATCCAGGGCTATTAAAAAAAGAATTTCAACAAGTACCATTTGATGAAAATATTATATGTGATGCAAAATATTTTATAAAAGCTTTTAAAGAATATTTGGTTAATAAAAACTATAAAACTGAAGAGAATAAAAAAACTTGGTTAAATAAATGTATTCAATGGAAAAAAACTTACGATCCAGTGAAGCCTGATTTTTATAAGAACACTAATACAGTTCAGCCCTATGCATTTATAAGAACCCTTTCAGAAAAAATGGGTAAAGATGATATACTTGTGGCTGACTGTGGTGGAAATGTTGTGACTTGTAATCATTCATTTGAAACTAAAAAAGGGCAAAGATATTTTACTAATAATGGAAATTCACCCATGGGCTTCTCCTTTTCAGGAGCAATAGGAGCTTATTTGGCAAACCCCAATAGAAGAGTAGTTTGTGTAATAGGTGATGGAGGAATGAATATGAATATTCAAGAATTACAGACAATAAAAAACTACAATATAAAAATTAAAACAATTATTTTAAATAATCATATTTATGGAATAACAAAAGCTTTTCAAGAAACTAATTTTAGTGGAAAGTCTGAGGCTTGTGGACCAGAGGGATATTCTCCCCCTGATTTTATTAAAATATCTAAGGCATATGGTGTTAGGACAATAGAGATTAAAAATAATTCTGAATTTAATGAAAAAATTGATGAAATACTTAACTCAGATGAAGCAGTCGTTGCAGATGTTGATTGTCATGAATATCATAGTTATGAGCCAAGAATTTTTGGGTGGAAAACTCCTATAGAAGATATGTACCCATACATTGATAGAAAAGAATTTAAAGCCAATATGTACATTGATCCCATTGAGGGATGGGAAAACCCAGTAATGCCCAAGTCAATTGGCAAAGAAGAAGGTGGAGATGCTTAATTATAAAAATTTTTAAGTAATTTGAATAATCTATTCATTCTTGTTTTATTTATAAATTGATTATTACCAATATAAAAAGCATTAAACTCTATAAAATCAGAATTATTGAATGTAGTCTTTTTAAATCTTTTTAAAAAGGGTTGTCTTAAAAGATTGCCTGCAATAAATGGTCTTGTTTCAATACCATTTTTATTTAAATAACTTTCTAACTTAATTTTTTTTTTAGTATCATTCATTAAAAAAGGTAAAACAAATGAAGACATACCCTTGTCGTATGAGGTCAAAAATTCATCTTTAAACTTATTTAGTATATTAATGAAATTTTTAAAATTTTCATTTCTAATTTTTATCCATTGATTAATTTTTTTTAACATCATAATTCCTAGAAATGCATTAATTTCTGTTGATCTTAGATTGTAGCCACTGCTCAAAAACAAAAACTTAAAATCATTTTTAGAATATTTTTTTTTATAATATTTCTGTTCTTTTTCAGGTAATTCTCTGGCTAAACCATGAGATCTTTTCAATAAACAAGTGCTATAAAATTTACGATCATTTGTTGTAATCATACCACCTTCTATTGTGCTCATGTGATGCCCCCAATAAAAACTAAAACTCCCACCAATACCAAAATTGCCTACTTTTTTACCTTTAATTTTTGCCCCCTGCGACTCACAACAATCTTCTAATAATATAATTTTTCTTTTTCCTATAATTTTTTTTATTTTTTGGATATCTGCTGGGAAACCTACAAGATGTGCAACAAATATTGCTCTTGTTTTTTTTGTCATAACTTTTTTAAGTTTAGAATAGTCAAAAGAAAAATCTTTTAAGTTTACGTCTACAAAAATAGGTTTTAAACCTGCCTGAATCACAGGTGTGATTGTAGTAGGCCAAGTAACAGATGGAACTATAATTTCATCATTATTTTTCCATTTATAAATCTCTTTGCAACTCTCTATAATTATTAAATTTGCAGAACTACCAGAATTGACCAATACTGAGTATTTTGATCCATTCCATTTAGAAAATTTATTTTCAAATTCTTTTACTTTTTTAAATTGAGTTAATCTTTTATTTTTTTTAATAAAATTACATAAACTATTTATTGATTTTTTATCTAAAAAATTTTCTTGAAGTGGCCAGTTCATGTTAAAGTAAATATTATATTTATTTTGAGTTAAAAGACTATTTTATATAGAAAACATTTTATTTAACAATATTTTAAAGGTCTTATGCTAATACAGCGAATATAATACAAAAAAGCTTATTTTTATGATAAAATTTAAATTATGAAAAATAATCTCATAAAAATAACTTTAAAAAAAATTATCAGAAAAATGCTTTATATTAGAGAATATAGGCCAATAAAATTTCAAAATAATATAATACAAAAAAGGCAGATTTTTAGCTGTGTAGGTGGCAATCTACACCCAAGTAAAGTCTTTTATGTCATTCAAAGACATCCTGGTTATGGAATTTTTTCTAATTTAACTTTTGTAATAAATCACATTAAAATTGCTTTAGATATGGGATTTATTCCTATTGTTGATATGCAAAATTATACAACAATTTATAATGAAGATAAAAAAATCTTTAATACCCACAATTCCTGGGAATATTATTATGAACAAATTTCTCCATATTCGCTTGAAGAAGTTTACAAAAGCAAGAATATAATTATTACGTCAAATATTTTTTATTCAGAAATTGATTTTAGCTATAACATAACTGATAAAAAAGAATTATTAGATATTTTTCATAAATACATTAAAGTTAAAAAAAATAAATTAAAAACTATTCAATATTTAAAAAAAAAATTATTTCAAAATAAAAAAATTCTAGGGGTTCATTTTAGGGGTACTGGGTATAAAATTGCTCGAAACCCCTTCCCCGTTACTGTAAATCAAATGATTAATAAGATTAATGAAATTCTCAATAAAGAAAACTACGAAAAAATTTTTTTAATGACAGAGGATTCTTATAATTTTAAAAAAATAAAAGAATATTATGGAAATAAAGTAGTTTCTCTAAATACCACTGTAAGAGGAAAAACCAACCAAGAAGTTTATGATATTTACCCTAGAGATAGACATAGATATAAACTGGGAAGAGATGTATTAATGGAAACTTATTTACTTTCATACTGTGAGGGCTTTTTTGATATAGAAACAAACCCAAGAACTATATCTTTTGCACTAAATCTAAATCCTTCACAAAAGAGGCATACTATTGATAATGGTTTTAACAATACATGGCGTTATTTTAACTACCTTAGGTATACATGGTTTTTCAAAAGTATCTTACCAGAAAAGTTTGGTGGCTTTAAAAATAACAAAAAACCAATTAAAAATAGTACATAGGCTTAAATCTATATAATTTAAAACTAAAAAAAAAATCAAATAAATTGAAAAAAAAAAACAACAACTTACCAAAAATTTCAATTATTACTGTTGTATTAAATGGTGATAAAACAATAAATAAATGCATTAAAAGTGTAATTGCTCAGTCTTACCCATCACACAAAATTGAACATATTGTTATTGATGGTGGGTCAAGTGATAAAACTATATCAATAATAAAAAAACATCAAAATAAAATATCCTATTGGCAAAGCAAAAAAGATAAGGGGCTATATGATGGAATGAATATAGGTTTAAAGAAATGTACAGGAGAAATAATAGGAATATTAAACTCTGATGATTTTTTTAACAATAATGCTCTTAAAATTGTTTCTAAATATTTTACTAAATATAAAATTGACTTTTTATTTGGTAGTGTAAAAAAAAGTAGAGTTTATCACAATTATTTCCCTGAAAGATTATGGTATACTTTTAATATATACCCCTCTCACTCTGTTGGATTTTTTATTAAGAAAAGTGCACAAAAAAAAATTGGGAATTATAATATCAAATTTAAATATTCAGCAGATAGAGATTTGATATACAGAATAATTAAAAAACAAAATATGAAAGGTCTATCCACTAAAAAAAACGAAGTTTTAGGCACTTTCAACTTGGGTGGTCTTTCATCCAAGCTAAGTTTTATGGAAAAAACATTAGAAGAAATTAAAATTAGGCTATCAAACAAACAAAATATAGTACAGATTTTATCTGTTTTAATAATTTTTTTAATTTATTACTTTTTTAAATCACTACAAATAAAAAAAAATAGATGAAATTAGCATTTATACCATCAACATTTTTACCTTGGGTAGGTGGAGCTGAAATACAAGCTCATAATACAGCTAATAAGATGGTTGAAATAGGAAATGATGTTGATATTTATCTTCTAGATCAAGTAAATATAGATAATAAAAAATATAAGATAGTCACTCTAAATAAAATATTAATTAATTTTGTTTTTTTATTAAGATATTACTTAAATATTAATTTTAGCTTCTTACTAAGATTTTACTTTAAAAAAATTTGTGAAAATAAAAAATATGACCTTTGGCATTTTCACTCTGTAAATTACAAAACTCTAATATACATTGAGATCTTAAAAAATTTGAAACAAAAAGTATTTATAACTTTTCAAGGTGCGGATATTCAAAAAGATTACGAAATTAAATACGGCTATAGATTTGATAAAAAATATGAAAACCTATTAAAAAAAACTATTCTTCTGGTTGATGGAATTTTTGCAATTTCAAAAAATATAGAAAAGGACCTAAATTTTTTTTCTTACCCACCAAAAAAAATTACAAGTATACCTAATTCTATTGAAATTAAGAAAATCAAAGAAATTAAAAAAAAAAATATTAAAGATAAAAAATTAAAGATCATCACTGTAGCGCGCTTTTCAGAAAAAAAAAAGGGCTTAGATATTATTGAAGATATAGCTAAAATATTTATTGATAACAACTTTGACTATGAATGGACACTTGTAGGAAGAAATTCTGATTTTTTGCTTAAGTCTAAATTTATTTCAGAGAATATAAAATTTTTTAATATAGAAAGTGAAATAAATAACTTTGACGAGACATACTTTCCACACTCAAAACTCATAAAACTTTACAAACAACATGATGTCTATGTAAACCTTGCAAGAATTGAGTCTTTTGGGATTACAATGATTGAGGCTATCGCTGCTGATTTACCAGTCGTTAGCTTTAACACCAAAGGAGCTAATGAAATTGTAATTAATAATCAAAATGGGTATTTAATTGAAAAATATGAACCATTGGAGATGGCTAATTTTTTAATGAAAAATTTTAATGCACTATCTAAAAATAGAAATTTAAATTATAACGCAATCATGCATTATGACTTAAAAGTTAATACACAGCTAACTCTTGATAGATACCAAAAATAAAATGTTTAAAAAAATAATATATAAAAATAAATTTTTATTTTATTTATTAAAAAAATATTGGTCCATAATATATTTTTTTATTATTTTCTTTAAAGATGGTGAAAAATATTTTTCTCTCACAAAAAGTCAATTTAATAATCAAGAAAATATTTACCTTACAAATCTATCGAAACACATGGAAAGTAAAAATTTTATTGAAATTGGATATTTTTACCGTGAATTTAATTGTATAGGTTTAATACAAAATAATTTTCCTGGTAAAGTAATAGATGCTGATATGGGAGATAGATTTAATAGTTTTATAATGAGAAAAATCATCTCTAGGGTAAAAAGAAGTGTTCAGGTAATTAAAAGATTTATAAGTTTAAATAATATAGATGATATATTTGATATGGATAAACTTGGCTGTTTATCTATTGATATTGATGGAAATGAATACTGGATGCTTAATAAAATTTTATCTGAGAAAATTATTCCTGAGGTTATTATAACTGAATATAACGCTTCATTTTTAGATCACGAGATAACAGTCCCATATGATAAAAATTTTAATATTCATAAAAAACATGAAAGTCTTTGGTATCATGGTGCTTCGTTAGCTGCTTTTAACAAGCTCCTAACTAAATACCAATATTCATTAATTAAGGTAATTGGTGGTACCAATGCAATTTTTGTTCAAGAAGATTTGTTAAAAAAAACAAGTTTAAAAAAATATCTGCCATCTGAGATTTACCAAGAATGTGAATCTCGGAATATTACTGGCAATAATACTGCTAAAGATCAATTTGAGAAGATTAAACATTTGCCACTAGTAAATGTTTAATTCAAATTTTAGAAAGCAAATATTTTTTTTATTTTACAATTTCTAAA
>CAJQSG010000016.1 GCA_905612525.1 uncultured Candidatus Pelagibacter sp.
TTGCAGGTACTTTTAATCCCACAGATTCAGCAACCTCTCTAATTAACATTGGATTAGCTCCACAGCAGACACCAAGGTAATTTATACCTAAGTCATTTACTGTTTTTGTAAATTGTCCAATTTCATATCTATTGCAATAATGTGGATCTAGTGCTGTTGGAAATGTTCTTCCATGTGGAGATGTACATTCACAATTACTTCTATCTGGTAAGTTAAAGAATGTTGGATAATCTTCACTTGTTCTATACGGTATTGGTAGAGCACCTACATGACACTTCACTGCTTTTCTTATTTCCTTTAAAAAAGGAAGCATCGTTGAAGGGCCTCTAAAACAATTTAAACCAACCACATCTGCGCCTAGTTGCTCTAACTCTTTGCAGGTATCTACTACGGATTTTCCATCTCTCATTTTATTTTCACCCATTGGTGAAATTGTTAGAACTGTTGGTAAGCCTGTTTTCTTCATTATCTCTAATGCTTTAAATGCTTCATTGATTTATCTAAACTGTCTTCTGTGACTTGCCAAAAGTCTTTATGTCTATTCATTAAACTTCTAAGCCAAGTGTATTCTAATTGAGTGGTACGCCAGTAATTTGCAAAACCTTCCCACTTATCACCAATTTTGTCTTTGCATTTTTCAGCCGCAGAATTGACATCAAATAAAGTGCCATATGCATCAAAAATTATTGCTTTAATATTTTTCATAAATTAACCTAACGGTTATGAGTAATATTAGATTATTTTTCAAAGAAAGTTTATCACTTAATTTAACTACTAAACTTGATAAATCACAATCACACTATGTAAGTAAAGTAATGAGAGTTAAGGTAGGTGAAGTTTTCTCTTTATTTAATAGCAGTGGTGAGTGGGAAGCAAAAATTTTAAGTATATCTAAAAGTATTGTTGAATTTAATATTACAAAACAATTAAGACAAAAAGAAAGTACTAAAGAATTGTGGTTAGCTTTTTCACCTATTAAATCAAATTATTTTAATTTCATGATTCAAAAAGCAACAGAGATTGGAGTTACAAAATTTATACCTATTATATTTGATAGAACGATAGTTAGAAAAATTAACAAAGAAAGATTAAAAAAAGTAATTATAGAAGCTGCTGAACAATCTAACCGAATTAATGTACCTTCTATTGAAGAACCACAGTCTTTAAAAGATTTTTTAAGCAATGACAAAATAGATCTGATATTCACCGATCTAAACTCTCATAATAAAAAAATAGATTTAGAGAAATTTACCAGCAATCCAACTTGTATTATAATTGGTCCTGAAGGTGACTTTTCAGAAGAGGAAAGAGAGCAGATTCTTGCTTTTGAAGGGGTTCAATCCATTAAAATAAATGAAAATATATTAAGATCTGAAACTGCAGTAATTTCAGCGTTATCAATTGTTAATTACGTAATTAATTGATATTTTGTCGCGATAACTAAAGTTTAATTTTTTAAAAGACACTTTATATAGTGGGTGACTTATGAAAAATTTTTTATTTATTTTATTCACAACTATTTATGCAACTGGTTCTTTAGCCGATCAGCCTAAACAGTGGCAATTCGGTTTTCAAGATGCGGCCTCTCAAAGCATGAGAGATATTGTTAGTTTCCACAACAATCTTCTGCTTCCAATAATTATTGCTATTAGTGTTTTTGTTTTATTTCTTATGATTTACACTTGTATAAGGTTTAGAGCATCAAAAAATCCAGTCCCATCAAAAACAACTCATAATGTTGCTGTTGAAGTTTTGTGGACACTTATTCCGTGTCTAATTTTAATAGTGATGGCAGTTCCATCATTTAAGATTTTATATAAACAAGACACAATCCCAAAAGTTGACCTTACGATTAAAGCTGTTGGTTACCAGTGGTACTGGGGATATGAATACCCTGATGAAAATATTATTTTTGAATCTTACATGATTAAAGAAGAAGAATTAAAAGAAAACCAACCAAGATTATTAACTGTAGATAATGAGGTTGTTGTTCCAGTAAATAAAGTAGTCAAAGTTTTAATTACAGCAAACGATGTATTACATGCTTGGGCGTTACCATCCTTTGGAGTTAAAAGAGATGCGGTACCTGGAAGAATAAACGAAACCTGGTTTAAAGCTGAAAAAGTTGGAACTTATTATGGTCAATGCTCAGAGCTATGTGGAATACAGCACGCATTTATGCCAATTACAGTTAGAGTTGTAACTGATGAAGAATATGCAGAATGGTTAGCAGAAGCTAAAATGAAATTTGCCAAAAAACCAATTACAGAAAATGAATATAAAAAACTAGCGAGTAAATAAGAATGTATACACAAACAGCATCACAAGGCGATCATCACACACCAACTGGATGGAAGCGTTGGGCTTATTCAACCAATCATAAAGATATTGGAACAATGTATTTAATTTTTGCAATTGTAGCAGGAATTATTGGTACAGCTTTTTCAGTATTGATGAGAATTGAATTAATGCATCCTGGTGATGGAATTTTAGGTGGTAACTATCATTTATATAATGTGTTGGTTACTGGTCATGGATTAATAATGATTTTCTTTATGGTAATGCCAGCAATGATTGGTGGTTTTGGTAACTGGTTTGTACCCATCATGATTGGTGCACCTGATATGGCTTTTCCAAGAATGAATAATATTTCATTTTGGTTATTGCCTGCTTCATTTATTTTATTACTACTTTCAATTTTTGTAGATGGCCCTCCAGGCCAACAAGGAGTTGGTGGGGGATGGACTTTATATCCACCTTTATCCTCTAAAGCTGGGCAGCCAGGACCTGCAATGGATTTTGCTATTTTAAGTCTACATTTAGCTGGAGCTTCTTCAATTTTAGGAGCAGTTAATTTTATTACAACAATTTTGAATATGAGAACACCAGGTATGACTTTGCATAAAATGCCTTTATTTGCTTGGTCTGTTTTAGTTACAGCATTCTTATTGCTGTTATCATTACCAGTTTTAGCTGGAGCAATTACAATGCTTTTAACGGATAGAAATTTTGGAACTGCATTTTTTGATGCTCAAACAGGTGGAGACCCTGTTCTGTATCAGCATTTATTTTGGTTCTTTGGTCATCCAGAAGTTTACATTTTAATTTTACCTGGTTTCGGAATGATAAGTCATATCGTATCAACATTTTCTAAAAAACCTGTATTTGGATATTTGGGAATGGCTTACGCAATGGTTTCAATTGGTATTGTTGGTTTTGTTGTTTGGGCTCACCACATGTACACTGTGGGCTTAAGTACTGATACTAAAGCATATTTTATAGCTGCGACTATGATTATTGCAGTTCCAACAGGAATTAAAATATTTTCATGGATTGCAACAATGTGGGGTGGATCAATTTCCTTTAAAACTCCAATGATGTGGGCATTAGGTTTTATATTTTTATTTACAGTAGGCGGTGTAACAGGTGTTGTGCTTGCAAATGCAGGCGTTGATACTGCTATGCATGATACCTATTATGTAGTTGCTCATTTTCATTATGTTTTATCTTTAGGAGCAGTGTTTGCGATTTTTGCAGGATTTTATTACTGGTTTGGTAAAATGTCTGGTTATGAGTATTCAGAAACCTTAGGACAAATTCATTTTTGGTTAACATTTATTGGAGTTAACTTGGTATTTTTTCCTCAACACTTCCTAGGTTTAGCTGGTATGCCAAGAAGATATGCTGACTATCCAGATGCATTTGCTGGATGGAATTACGTTTCATCAGTTGGTTCATACATAGCGGTTGGAGGTTTATTAGTATTTTTTGTTAACTTAATTTATTCTTTTTCTAAGAAAAAAGCTGCAGCCCAAAACCCATGGGGAGAAGGTGCTACAACTTTAGAATGGACCATACCATCGCCACCAAACTTCCATACCTTTGATGAGCTACCAAAGTTTGACGATGATCAGGATACTAAAAAATCTAATACTCGTTAAATTTTAAGAAAATTATTTTTAACAGATAAGATGCTATTATGATGATACCAGATAAAAAAACCAAAAAAAAAAATATTTTTACTGCCTTAGGTATAGTAGCTTTTATGATATTTCTATTTTTTTTTACTCTCTATAATGTCGGAGTTTTTGACAGACAATTATGATCCAAAAAAAAACACTTACTCCTATAATTTTAGCTGGAATCTTCTTTATCATGTTGGGCCTTTCATTTGCTGCGGTACCTTTGTATGACGTATTCTGTAGAGTGACTGGATTTGGTGGAACTACACAGATATCAAAAGAAGCTCCAGATATAATTTTAGATCAAAAAGTAAGTGTTCGTTTTGATACAAATGTAAATAAACTACCTTGGAATTTTAAAGTAAAAAAAAATGTTATGGATGTGAACATAGGTCAAGTGAATAGAATTGAATTTGAAGTAGAAAATTATGGGAACGAAACAACCTATGGTGTGGCTGCTTTTAACGTATCTCCCTCATCTTTTGGTAAGTATTATAGTAAATTAGGTTGTTTTTGTTTTGAAAAGCAGGCGTTGAAAGCGGGTGAAAAAGCAACATATATAATGACTTTTTATTTAGATCCAGAAATGGTAAACGATCCAAATACTAAAAATATTAAAGACGTAACTATGTCCTATACTTTCTTTTCATCCGACTATTATACTCAATCAAAATTATAAAATGTCAGTAGAAAAAAAACATGATTATCACTTAGTAGATCCAAGTCCTTGGCCTATTTATGTATCATTTTCTAGTTTATTTTTAGCAATAGGGACTGTCTATTATTTACATAGTGAAGTTTCTTGGGGAATGTATTTAGGTTTTGCTCTTTTATTTTATGGAGTATACATGTGGTTTAGGGATGTAATAATAGAGTCAGTTGATCATAATCATCATACACCAGTTGTTAAAATTCACCTTAGATATGGAATGACTCTTTTTATCGCTTCAGAAGTAATGTTTTTCGTTGCTTGGTTTTGGGCTTATTTTAATGCAAGTTTATTTCCTTCTGAATTGATTGGAAGCGTGTGGCCACCCAAAGGTATAGTAACTTTTGATCCTTGGGATATTCCACTTATTAATACATTAGTTTTGCTGTTATCAGGAACTACAGTCACATGGGCCCACCAAGCTTTAGAAGAGGGTGATAGAGAAAGCTTTGTTCAAGCCTTAGCAATTACAGTAGTTTTGGGTTTTAGCTTTTCTTTATTGCAGATTTATGAATATTATCATGCAAGTTTTTATTTTTCAGGGAACATATATGGCTCTGTATTTTATATGGCAACAGGTTTTCATGGGTTTCATGTTGTTATAGGAACTATATTTTTAGCGGTATGCTGGTGGAGAGGCAAGAATGGTCAGTATAAAAAAGGCGAGTTTTTTGGCTTCGAAGCTGCTGCGTGGTATTGGCATTTTGTGGATGTAGTCTGGTTATTTTTATTTGCTTCAATCTATATTTGGGGAAGTTAATAGTTAACCTTGAGAAATAAACTTTTATTTTCAATTTTTGTATTTTTTTTTATATCTATATTTATAGCATTAGGCAGCTGGCAACTAGTAAGATTAGATTGGAAAAATAAATTATTAAATAAAATTGATGTTTCTTTGAAGAAGGAACCCGTTGATTTGATGACCAATGCTCCTGAAGACTATCTAAAAATTAAAACGTCAGGGGTTATAGATTTTGATAAACAAATTTATTTATACAGTTTAAATGAAAAAGGTGCACCAGGATTTAATGTTGTTAATCCAATTATAATTAATAATAAAAACTTTTTATTAAATAGAGGATGGATACCTTTTGATAAAAAAAATACTAAAGAAATTGATATTTTTGATCATAAAACTATTTTAGGAACGTTAAGAAAACAATTTAAAGCTAACAGGTTTAAGCCAGTTAATGATATCAATGATAATTACTGGTTTACTTTAGATAGGAATGATATTTTTCAATATACAAATAAAAATTTTTCACCATTTGTAATTTACTTAAATAATAATTTAGAATTACCAAAACCAAAAATTATTACTGTAAATATTTCAAATAGTCACAAAAAGTATGCTATTACTTGGTTTTCTTTAGCACTGTCAATTTTTTTATTTTATTTATATGTTAGAAAAAATACATATTAATTTTTGCAAGCTTACAAATAACCCTTAATTACTTTAAATATATTATCCAAATTTTCATGATGACTAATTCGATCAATATACTTACCTTTTTTTAATAAAAGTACAGAGGAGCTGTGATTAATTAAATATCCACCATCTTCAGTAAAAATTTTTTCACTTAAAACCCCCCATGATTTCGAAAGTAAAAATATTTTTTGAGGATTTCCAGTTATTCCATGAATTTTATTTTTGAATGAATCTAAATATTTTTTAATTACTTCAGGGGTATCTTTTTCAGGGTCAATACTAATAAAATAAACTTTAAATTTTTTATTCTCATCATTATTTAGTTTTTCTATGAGTTGATCTAGATTAGATAATGTCATCGGACATATGTCAGGACAATTTGTAAATCCAAAAAAAATTGCAGTTAACGGACCTTGAAAAGATTTTTCCGTTATTGGTTCATTGTTTACATCTTTTAAATCAAAGGATGAACCAGAATATGATAAAACAATATTTCCCTTTTTTTCCTGTATCGACAATACAATGGGAAGCATAATAAATAGAAAAATTAATAAACACCCTCCCATAATAGTTATTGATGTCTTTAATTTCATAATTTAATAGCTAATATAATATATAAATTAAAATTATGTCTAAATTTTTAAGAAATCTTTTTGGCACGCTATCTGATAAACCTTGGGAAAAAGAACAGATCATAGCTGATAATTATCATCAAGGTAAAACTTTTAACATTTCGTTACAGACATCAGCTGTCATAGTTATTTTTGGAGTAAGTACCGTGCTATTTACTTTGGTTGTCACTGGTTATCTTTATAGTATTCCCATAAGTCAAGATACTGGATACTTATTAAAACCAAATTTACTATGGTTGAACACTTTAATTCTATTAGCTGTAACTTATTTTTTTAATAAGATTACAAATGATCTAAAAAATAATAATTTTGAAAGAGTTAAAATTAATTTACTAATAGTTGGTTTTTTAAGCTACCTTTTTTTATTTGGGCAAATATTATTTTGGTTTCAATTGATGAAAAGTGGAAATTATGTTTCTACAAATAATTATTTTTCATCTTTTTATATTTTTACAGCACTCCATGGGTTACATCTTTTGGGAGGATTGTTGTTTTGGGGTAAAGTTTTTTCTAAAGTCAATAAACTAAAAAAAGAAGACACTATGCAAGAACAAAAAAGTATAGATGCACTATCTCTTTATTGGACTTTTTTATTAATTGTTTGGTTTGTATTTTTTTTAATCATGTTTGTTTTTAATGATACTGTTATTGCTTGGTGCCAAGCGTTACTTAGTTGAGTATTTTAAAGAAAAAACATTAAAATAGTTCCAACTACAATAATAAAAATTAGTAAAAAATTTACAGACCTTAAGTATTTTTTTACTTCTGGTTTACTCTCTTTTTTCGAAAAACCTCCTGCACCCAATACAATTACAAGGTAAAAAAGAAATACTAAAATAAGTATCGTTAAATAAATACCAAATTTTTCAAACATAATTTAACCCACTATAAAGCCTTATTTGTTCATTTATTAATATATTTTTCTATAGATTCTATATTTGATTTCAATTACTGTAATTTAAGGAGAGAGAGACAAATATGCACCCGGGGATTATATTTTTAGGGGTAGTTGTTGGTTCAGTTTTGTTCCACATATTTACTCCATGGTGGTGGACTGACATAGCTTCGAATTGGGGAGCAATGGATGACACAATTAATTTAACTTTTTGGATTGGTGGAGGGGTATTTATTTTAGTTTGTCTGTTTATGGTCTATTGCATTTTTATGTTTTCTTATAAAGAGGGCCGCAAGGTTGAATACAAACCAGAAGATCATAAACTAGAAAAGATACTAACCATTGCAACTACAGTAGGAGTTATTGCTCTTTTGGCACCAGGACTTATTGTTTATAATAATTATATTAATACTCCTAAAAATGCATTGCAAGTTGAGGTGAATGCTTGGCAGTGGGGATGGCAGTATAGATTACCTGGTGAAGATGGGATATTAGGCACTGCGCAAGTAGCAAAAATTACTGATGATAATCCTTTTGGAATAAACTTAGATGACCCAAATGGAAAAGATGATATTTTAATTGAAGACGATGTGCTTCATCTAAAAACAGATAGACCGGTAAAAATTTTATTAAGATCACTGGATGTTTTACATAATTATTATGTTCCACAATTTAGAGCAAAAATGGATGCTATACCTGGGATAATTACTTATTATTGGTTTGAGCCAAATAAAATAGGGGAGTATGAAGTTTTATGTGCCGAATACTGTGGAGTAGGCCACTATGCTATGAGAGCAAAAGTTATAGTTGAAAGTGAAGGTAATTATGAAAACTGGATTAAAGAACAAGAAACTTTTTCAGATTTAATTGCTAAACAAGAAAGTAATGAATCAAAACTAACTCTTGTTGCAAAAAGTAATGATTAAATAATGTAAAGGATAATTATGTCAGATGAATATAACCAGAAAAACACACCTCTCGAAGCACAATCTTCAGAAACTATGACTGACATTTCTGGTACCACATCAAAAGATATTGATTATGTAAGACCTGCAGAGCTTCCAGAACAAGATCTATACCACGGTCATAGTTTTATTACTAAGTGGGTTTTTTGTCAGGATGCAAAAGTTATTGGAGTACAATATTTTCTGACAGCAGTGTTTACAGGAATTGTTGGTTTAGTACTTTCGTGGTTAATGCGTTTACAGTTAGGTTATCCTGATCTAGTTCCATTCATTACTGCGGAGCACTATTATCAGTTTGTAACTATGCACGGAATGATAATGGTAGTTTATTTTTTAACTGCATTATTTTTAGGTGGCTTTGGAAATTACTTAATTCCCTTAATGGTTGGTGCAAGAGATATGGTTTTTCCATATGTAAATATGGTTAGTTTCTGGATGTTCTTTATTGCAGTCTGTGTTTTGATGGCTAGTTTTTTTGTTCCAGGTGGGCCAACGGGAGCAGGGTGGACACTTTATCCTCCTCAAGCAATTTTACCAGGAACTCCGGGTTCAAACATGGGGATTATTTTGATGCTTGCCTCTCTTTCATTATTTGTAATTGGATTTACTATGGGTGGACTAAATTACATAATAACAATTTTACAAGCTCGTACTAGAGGAATGACTTTAATGAGAATGCCCTTAACAATATGGGGAATCTTTACTGCAACTGCTTTAGCAATGTTAGCCTTTCCAGCTTTATTGGTCAGTTGTATTATGATGACTTTAGATAAGATGCTTGAGACTAGTTTTTTTATGCCAGCAATTATTCAGGCAGGAGAAGTATTAGACTATGGGGGAGGAAGTCCCGTTCTCTTTCAGCATTTATTTTGGTTTTTTGGTCACCCCGAAGTTTATATTGTGGCCCTTCCTGCTTTTGGAATAGTTTCAGATTTAATATCTGTTCATGCCAGAAAAAATATTTTTGGATACAGAATGATGGTTTGGGCTATTGTTGGTATTGGTGGTTTAAGTTTTTTTGTTTGGGCTCATCATATGTATGTTAGTGGAATGAATCCTTGGTTTGGGTTTTTCTTTGCAACAACCACACTTATTATTGCGGTACCAACTGCATTGAAAGTTTATAACTGGATAATAACATTATTTAGAGCCAATATAAGAATGAATACTGTAATGCTTTTTTGCTTAGGTTTTATTGTTACTTTTGTAAATGGCGGAATTACAGGAATTTTTTTAGGAAACGTTGCTGTAGATATCCCATTATCTGATACCTATTTTGTGATAGCTCACTTTCATATGGTGATGGGTGTTGCCCCGCTTATGGTAATTATGGGAGCTGTTTATCATTGGTTTCCTTTAGTTACAGGAAGAATGTTAAGTGAAAAATTAGGTAAGTGGCATTTTTGGTTCACTTTTTTAGGGGCTTATTCTATTTATTTTCCTATGCACTATCTGGGTTTTATTGGAGTACCAAGAAGATATTTTGAAATGTACGATAGCCCTTATGTAGCCTCTGCTACTGGAATGAATGAATTTATAACTGTAGCTGCTTTAATTGTTGGTTTCGCACAGTTTATATTTATTTATAATATAGTAACAAGTTTGAGTATTGGTAAACCAGCTGGAAAAAACCCATGGAAAGCAAATTCTTTGGAGTGGTTAACCCCAGAGGTGCCACCTGCTCATGGCAATTGGGGGGAAAAATTACCAGTTATTCATAGATGGCCTTATGACTTTAATGTACCAGGCGCCAAAGAAGACTATATAACTCAAACAACCCCACCAAGTGAAGTTATGAGTGCGGAGGTTGAAAAAACTTAATTAATTTAAATGTCAGATAATTCATTAAATAATTTGCCAGGTGGGTTTAAGGGAATGTCCCATGATATGGGATCAGATCAAACTGCATTCAAAGGTGCCCAATGGGGCAAAGTTATGATGTGGATTTTTTTATTAAGTGACACTTTTATATTTAGCTGTTTTTTAATTTCATATATGAAAGGAAGAACTTCTACTGTGGTAGATTGGCCAAACACAAGTGAGGTTTTTTCATTACATGTTGGTGGTGTACCTGTTCCATTGTTGTTAATTGCAATCATGACATTTGTTTTAATCACAAGTAGTGGAACTATGGCTTTAGCAGTCAAATATGGTTATGAAAGAAATAGAAAAATGTGTGGCTGGTTAATATTGGCCACAGCTATAGGCGGACTTACTTTTGTTGGCATGCAGGTGTTCGAATGGTCTAAGTTAATACACGAAGGTGTTAGACCATGGGAAAATCCATTTGGAGCCAAACAATTTGGGTCCTTCTTTTTTATGATCACAGGTTTTCATGGAACACATGTATCAATTGGAGTGATATTTTTATTTATCTATGCAAGAAAAGTTTTTAGAGGTGATTTTGATAATGCCAAAAGAGGGTTTTTTACCACTATGAAATCAGATTATGTTGCAATAGAAATTTTAGGTCTTTATTGGCATTTTGTAGATTTGGTATGGGTATTTATATTTGCCTTTTTTTACTTATGGTAAACTAAACTATGGATGAGATACAAAAAAAAAAACAAGCTACCTCAACACATAAGTTAGGCGTCTACTTATGGATTTGGGGTTTGTTATTCGTGCTTAGTTTTTTCTCCTATCTAGTTGACTGGTTTCAATTTCAGGGTTTATTGAGACATAGTTTGATTTTAATATTTATGTTTCTTAAAGCTGGCTTAATAATGGCTTTCTTTATGCACTTATATTGGGAACGATATGCTTTAGTCAGTGTTCTTTTGTGGCCAATGACAGCAGTGGTTGGCTTTATTGTACTCATGGCGGCAGAAGCAAAATATACTGTTTTTACAAGATTATTATATTTTTTTATAGGAGGGTAATTTATATGACTGGTTTTAATATACTTGCTGGAGCATTAATATTTTTTTTAATTTTTATTTATGTCACATGGTTTGGCACTCAATTAAAAATAGAGGCACAAAAAGAAAAGAGTGCGTCAATCAAGATTAATCCATATGACAATTTGCCTATAAGTAGAAGATTTATTGATAAAAAAAATAAGCAAGTTGGATTCTTTGATTTAGGTAATCATATTTTAATTATTGGAATGGTGATATCACTTATATTTATTTTAATAAATGTAGATTAAGTGTAGAGTAAATTTATCCAACATGATTACAAAAAAAACTGTCCCTTTAGATATTAATATTTATATTAAATCTTTATACTTGTTAATGAAGCCAAGAGTTATGTCTCTTGTTATATTCACATGCGCAGTCGGTCTTTTAACCTCCAATTCAAATATAAATATTATTGATGCTATGATAGGTATAACTTTAGTTGCTCTAGGAGCGGGAGGGGCCGGATGTTTAAATATGTGGTATGAATCAGACTTAGATGCGCTCATGACAAGAACATGTTTGAGACCAATTCCAACCGGCAGAATTAATAGAAAACAAGCTCTTACTTTCGGTATAGTATTGTCAGTTATTTCAGTTGGAGCATTAAATTATTTTACAAATTTTTTATCTGCATCTTTACTATTATTTACAATATTTTTTTACCTTTTTATTTATACAATATGGTTAAAAAGAAAAACACCTCAAAACATTGTGATTGGTGGAGCTGCTGGAGCATTACCACCGGTTATAGGATGGACTATAGCCACTAATTCAATTAGTTTAGAGCCATTAAGTTTATTTTTAATAATTTTCTTTTGGACACCATCTCACTTTTGGGCATTAAGTTTATATAAAGCTGATGACTATAAAAAAGCTAAGATTCCAATGCTACCTTTGACTGACGGTATAGAAAAAACAAAAGTATACATTCTAATTTATTCATTATTAATGTTACCTATCATTATTTTTCCATATTGGATTAATTTTTCAGGTTTAATCTACTTGATACCAGCATTAATTCTTACAATTTATTATAATTTTATCTGTTTTGATTTATATCAATATAAAAAAAATAAATTTGACTTAAAGAAAGCAAAAAGAGTCTTTGGTTATTCAATTTTATATTTATTTTTGATATTTGTATTATGTTTAATAGATAGTTTAATTTAAATATTGCGACAAAAAAAAAATAAAGTAACATATTTTAAAATCATAAATGAAATATATAAGTACAAGAGACAACTCTAAAGAATATAGTTTCGAGCAGGTTTTTATTAAAGGCCTAGCTGATGAGGGAGGTTTATTTATACCTAAAAATATTAAAAAATATAGTACAGATGAGCTTAAATTATTAAGTAGGTTGAGCTATAAAGATTTAGCAAAAAAAATAATCTACCCTTTTATAGGAGATTTTATGACTGAAAATGAATTGTCAAATATTGTTGATAAATCATATTCAGTATTTAGAAAAGAAAATGCTGTAGATTTAATTAAAGTTGGAGACGTTAAGCTTTTAGAGTTATTCCATGGTCCAACACTTGCTTTTAAAGATATAGCAATGCAATTACTTGGAAATTTTTATGAATTTTATTTAAAAAAAAATAACAAAAATATAAATGTTATTGTTGCAACATCAGGTGACACGGGTGCTGCAGCAATAGATGCAATTAAGGGAAAAAAGAATATGAATATATTTGTTCTTCATCCACATAATAAAGTTTCACTTGTTCAAAGAAAATTAATGTCAACTGTAAAGGAAAAAAATGTCTTTAATATAGCAATAGAAGGCAACTTTGATGATTGTCAAAATTTAGTTAAATCAATGTTTGCAGACAAAGAATTCTCTAAATCAATCAACATGTCTGGTGTCAACTCGATAAATTGGGCAAGAATAATTGCACAATCTGTTTATTATTTTTATACGTATTTTCAGATTAAAGATGAAAGGCCAATTAATTTTTCAGTACCGACAGGAAATTTTGGTGATGTATATGCTGGCTACCTATCCAAAAAAATGGGTTTACCAATTAACAAGCTTATAGTTGCAACAAACCAAAACGATATTTTACATAGAGCGATTTCCAATGGAAAGTATGAGGTAGAAAAAGTTTTTGAAACAAATTCACCCAGCATGGATATTCAAATTGCAAGTAATTTTGAAAGGTTAATTTATGATTTGAATGATTTCGATGACAATGAAACAAAAAAAATTATGAATAGCATTAAAGATGAGGGAAAATACATTATCCCAGAAGATAAAATAAAAAAAATTGATAGAGATTTCTTATCAGCAAGCATAAATGAAAATGAAGTTTTAAATATTATTAAGGAGGTTCATAATAACTATGATATTATATTGGACCCCCATAGCGCAATAGGTCTTGGAGCTTTAAAAAAAGTTAATATAGATGGTAACAATGTCGTTTTAGCAACAGCACATTCATGCAAGTTTCCAGAGGTTATAGATGAATCGATTGGTATTAAACCAAACCTCCCAGATGAACTAAAGTATGTAATGGATGAAAAAGAAAATTATGATATTATTAATAACAATCTAAGTGAAACCAAACAATACATTAAGGAAAAAATACAATGAAATTAAAAGAAAATGATAACATACCTAATTCTGAGTTTTTTATTATAGAAGATGGAAATCCAATTAAAAAAAATACTTCAGAATTTTTTAAAGATAAGAAGGTTGTTTTATTTGGTTTACCAGGCGCCTATACATCAGTTTGTTCAGCTAAACATTTACCTGGTTATGTTGATAATTATGAAAGATATAAGGCAAAAGGTATAGATTATTTGGTATGCATATCAGTAAATGATCCATTTGTAATGGATGCTTGGGGAAAAAGTCAGAATGTTACAGATAAAATTCTGATGATAGCAGACCCATTCTTAAGTTTTACGAAAGCAATAGGTGCAGATGTTGATAAAAGCACAAGAGGTCTAGGGATAAGATCAAACAGATATACAATGCTAATTGATAATCTTAAAGTAATTAAGTTACAAGAAGAAGAAGAAGTGGGTTCATGCGAAATTTCAGCTGCAGAAAACTTTTTGAAACTAATTTGATTCAGCTGCTTGCTTAGCTAGTAAGTCAACTTCTTCATTTAAAATATTCCCAGTGTGCGCCTTAACCCAAATCCACTTTATATCATAGGAGCTGGTTAATTCATAAAGTTGTATCCAAAGTTCTTTATTTTTTACAGGTTCTTTTTTTGAGGTCTGCCAATTGTTTTTTATCCATTTATGAACCCAATCAGTAATCCCTAATCTCACATATTGTGAGTCTGTATAAATTTCAATGGGTTGTTTTTCCTTTATTTCTTGAAGTGCTTTAATTGGAGCCATGAGCTCCATTTTATTATTAGTTGTGCTTTTTACACTGCCACTAATTTTTTTAACTTCATCATTAATATTAATGATTGCAGCCCAACCTCCATTACCAGGGTTATTTAGACAAGAACCATCAGTATAAATTGTTATCATTATTTATAATAGTCCCTATAGCTATTCAGTTGATTATGAGTAATTAATTTTTGTAAATACTCGTTAGGGTCCTTTATTTGAATTAAAGCAGTTTTGGGTGTGTTAAAATAATCATAAATTCGAGTTAGAAGATATCTTAATGCAGCACCTCGACATAATACATTCAGGGCATTTTTTTCTTTTTTTAAAAAAGGTCTAATACTTTCATATCCATTAATTAAGTTCTGAATTTTTTTTTCATTCATAATAAAAAAATTATTTTTTTTATCAAAGCATAATGAATTTATACAAATTGCAATTTCATACATTAGATAATCATTACTTGAGAAATAAAAATCAATAAATCCTGAAAACTTGTTTTTATTAAAGAAAATATTATCTATGAATAAATCTCCATGAATTATTCCCTTTGGTAATTTTCTTGGCCATTTACTTTTAATATCTTTTAAGCATGCATCAAGAGTAGGATTAAGTTTTGGAGATATTGTATTAGATTTAAAGCTGATGTTCTTTAATAAAATATCTAATTTTTTAATAGACATAGAGTTTTGCCTATATAATTTTATTTTAGTTGTGATCTTGTGAAATTTTGCAATATTTTTTCCAATATCAAAACAATTTTTATAATTGAGATTAGATTTATCAGCGCCATATAAAAAAGTTACAATACATGCAGGTTTTTTCTTAATTTCATATAAGTGCTTGCCTTTGTTATTTTTAAGAGGTTTGGGACAAATAATTTTTTTTTCGTTAAGTTTCTCCATTAGATTCATAAAAAAAGGCAAATCTTTTTTTTGAACTCTTTTTTCAAATATTGTTAAAATAAATTTTTTTTTATCTGTATCTAATAGATAGTTGGTATTTTCTATTCCTTTTTTAATACCTTCAAATTTAGTAATTTTATCTAAATTGTAATTATTACTTAATGAGAGAACATCTTTATTATTTATTTTTGTGTATACCGCCATTTAATTTAATTTTGCTGGGACTTTAAAAACAATGTTTTCTTTTATAATTTCAACTTCTTCGACTTTTATCTTAAATCTAATCTTAAGTTTATTAATAAAATCTTCAACCAGAATTTCTGGTGCAGATGCTCCAGATGAAATACCAATTGTTTTACAATTTAGTAATTTTTCGTAAGGTATCTCACTTTCTGAATGTATTAATTCAGTATGAGGGCAACCTGATTGTTCGGCTACCTCAACCAATCGGACTGAATTAGAAGAGTTTTGGCTCCCTAAAACAAAAAACATATCACACTGTTTGGCAATATTTTTAACAGCTGCTTGCCTGTTAGTAGTTGCATAACAAATATCATCTTTAAATGGTTCTTTAATTTCTGGAAATTTTTTTTTAAGAGCGTTTATTATATCTTTTGTGTCATCAACAGAAAGAGTAGTTTGTGTAACGTAGGCAATCTTTTTATTTTTACCTAGTTCATATGATTCAACATCATGCTCATCTTGTATTAAATCGATAGCACCATCTGGTAATTGCCCCATAGTGCCAATAACCTCAGGATGATTATTGTGTCCTATAAGAACGATATGATAACCTGCTTTGTAAAGATTTTCTGCTTCTCTATGAACCTTAGATACAAGTGGACATGTGGCGTCTATGTATTCCATTTTATAATTATCAGCTTGTTCTGGAACTATTTTCGGCACACCATGTGCTGAAAAGATTACAGGTCTACTTTTGTCCTTAATCTCCTCTAACTCTTCAACAAAAATTGCTCCTATCGCTTTAAGACTATCTACAACATACTTATTATGAACTATTTCGTGGCGAACATAGACTGGTGCACCATATTTTTTAAGGCTCTTTTTTACTATTTCAATTGCCCTTTCAACACCAGCACAAAAACCACGTGGTGCAGAAAGCAATATTTTAATTTCTTTATTTTTCATTTTTTTCTAAAAGATACTCAAGCAATATATGAGGAAAGGTTAAAGACGCCAAACCAATAAATATAACTTTTAGTATTGCGTCATTTAATTGATAATAATTGGATAAAAAATACAGGCTAAGAACGTAGAAAACAGCAGTTAAAAGTGTGAGTGGCATGGCTTTTTTTACAAAAACATAAGCACCATTTTTAAAATTATTTTCATTAAGCTCATTTATCAACGAGATTGAGTGTCGAAAAGAATGTAAAAAACAAAAGTATACTGTAAAAGCAATTAGAGGAGTTAAAAAATAGTTCAATATAACAACAGAAAAAAAATCAAAAAATATTAAGATATTTAGAATTTTAAAATTATTTATAAAATAATAAGTGTTAACAAACAAAGAGGTTAATAATGCAAAAGACAAAATCTGATTAGATTCAATAAAGTTTAAAAATAAATAAAAATTTTCATCTTGGATTAATAATAATTTAAAAATATTAATAGTCTCAGTAAAATGAAACATCAGTGGAGCAATAATTATTAGTGAACCTTTTAAAAAATAAAGAATTAAATTTGATACATTTCTATTTCTAATCAAAAATTCTGTATCCTCCTTACCAAAATGATATGAAGCTATTATTAAAAAAATAATGAGTGATATAGTTGGAAACAATAACCAAAACGTAATTATACCAATTACAATTACTGAGTATAGCAAGTAAAAAAAATAAGAATTTTTTATATTATATAGTTGAGTAAGCTTTTTACCTTTTTGATTATCAAGAGCACCGTGTGAAATTCCAATTGAAAGGATAAGAAGCAAGCAAATTACGGGAGAAATATTTAAAAATTGAAATCGATCAATAATTATAGCAAGTGAGACCGATAAAAGAAAAAAAATAATAGAATGATAAAAATTTATCTTATTTATAAAATTATTCATTTTATTTTAAAAGACTCTTAATGAAAATCCATTTAGGCATTTTAAGAATTATTAACAGGTCTTCAAACATACTACTTTTATTTGATAAAAATTTAATAACAGTCTCTGGTGAATTATTAAACATTTTAAAAAATATATTTGGCATTTCCTTAGGGTGCCTTTTCAAGACTCTTAAAAATATCTTATCTAAAAATTTATATTTTTTTCTAATCTCATATTTTTGAACATTTTTAATATTTTCAATATTCTCTCTTATAAATCTGCTGTGCTCTTGAATATTTAAGAAAGCATACCCCGTGCTTAACCGAGTCATACCACCGGCAGTTCCGATATTTATTTTATTTTTTTCATTAATGTTTGATGGATAAAATAATGGTATTGCACCTTTTTCTGTATAATTAATCTTGTAGTGCTTAATATTAAGATGGTTCTCTATGTAATTCTTTAATTGCTCATCATAATCCATTTCTAAATCGTTATTCATGCCTGATAACCATGTGGTTTCAACTAATGCTTTGTTTTTTTCATATGGCAATGTGTAAAAGAAATGAACACTATCAAGTTGTTTGCAATCAAAGTCCATCAAATTTATAATCTCATCATCAAAAACATTTTTAGTAGTTTCAATTTCAACACCCTTAAAGTGTTGCCAAAGCTTATTTTCTGAAGACTCTAATGAGGGAACGCTGTTAAAGATAAAGGAATTGTTTAAGTTTATTTCACTAATATCTTTATAGAAACTGATATTTTGATTCTGTCTAAGTCTAGAATTTATTTTTTCATAGAATAATCCACTATCTATAGATTGATAAGGTAGCTTATCACAAACTAAATGTTTTATTTTATCAGGTATATTTATAGAAAAATTTTTCCAACTTTTTTTTACACAATCTTCAAAGTTATGATCTGTAGTTTTCCAGAAAGACCAACTTTTATCTTTTTTATATTCTAGCCTTGGTTCTATAATAGCTAATGTTTTATCTTTTAGTTTATTATGAATCTCAAGTTCATAGGCTAAAGATAATCCTGCACAGCCACCACCTATAATTATATAATCAAATTCTTTCATTCAGATCTATTTCTTCGTTAATCAGAAGGTGTTCATCACTCATATAATGACTTTTTTCATCCTTTAATGAAAGTTTTATTAAATCTAATAAAGACAAAACCGTTTGATAAATTTTCCCTAAATTATTAACATAGACTTTTCCTGCTTTATTATAACCTTCTATATTACTTGTCTTTAAAATTTCATCACCTATTTTTTTATAAACTCTTCTAGCAACCAATATTGCAAATCTAAAATTAAAAGGGATTTTATTAATTGATGTAAAACAACTTTTATAAAATAAGTCAGCCAAAGTTAATGTGTTACTTATGACATCAAAATCATGCTGAATATAAAATCTATTGTTTTTTGAATCTTCAATAACATCTCTGGCTATATTTGTTAATTGCATCGCAATACCAAGATCTATAGCTGCATTCATTGAGTCTTTATCTTTAACATCTAAAATTTTTGCCATCATTAAACCTACTGTGCCAGCAACCCTGTAAGAATAAATTAATAAATCTTTTTTACTATTTAATTGTACTTTTTTATTTAAATCTGACTCGACACCAGCAAATAAATCTTCAATAATTTTTATTGAAATCTCATGATTAATCATAAGATCCCACATGTTCTTAATTATTAAATTATTAAAATTTTTATTAATAAAATCATTCTTAAAAACAGATAAATTTTTTTTTTTAATATCCAATTCATTTTGATCATCTGCAATATCATCAACTGTTCTACAGAAATTATATAATGAGGAGCATTTTTGATATGTTTTTTTTGGTAAGAAAAAACCAGCCCAGTTAAAAGACTTTGCATAAATAGACAGATAGTTTTTATCAGACATTAAATAATCTTATCTAAAACTTTTGCTGAGGACAAAACACCAGGAACACCTGCACCAGGGTGTGTTCCAGCGCCAACAAAGTATAACCCTTCACAAATTTCTGATTTATTGTGAAATCTAAAATAAGCTGACTGAGTAAACTTGGGCTGTATAGAAAACCCAGATCCAAATTTAGTATTCAACTCTTTTTCAAAATAATCAGGTGTTAAGTAGAAGTCCTCAACTATGTTTTCTCTAAGATTTGGTAAGAGTGCCTTTTCCATTTTATCTATTACTAGGTTTTTCATCTTTTCACCTTCAATTTTCCAATCTAATTTAGATTGATTATTTGGGACTGGAACTAGTACGTAGAAACAGTCATTTCCTTCTGGTGCCATAGATTTATCAGTAGCTGAAGGTCTATGTAGATAATAACTTATATCATTATTTAATTTTTTTTTATCAAATATATCATTTAGATGTTCTTTATACTTGTCCCCAAACTTAATTGTATGGTGTTCAACATTAGGGTACGTTTTTTTAGTACCAAAATAATACACAAATAACCCCATAGAATATTCCATCCTTTTTTGCTTCCATTCAAATAAAGAATTAGTTTTAGTTTGATTAAGAAGCTTTTCATAGACTGCTGGTGGGTCAGCGTTACATATTACATTATTTGCATTTATCTCTATTTGATTATTTAATTTTACTCCTTCAATTCTATTATTTAATGAAATAATTTTTGTGACTTCTTGACCTTTAATTATCTCTATTCCTTCTTCAGTCATTAGCGTTTCTAAGCCTTTGATTATATTTCCAGTACCACCCATTGAGTAATGAATGCCCCATTTTTTTTCTAGATATAGTATCAATCCATAAATTGATGTTGTTGTAAAAGGGTTCCCTCCAACTAAAAGTGGATGCATACTTAACATACGCCTTAATTTTTCATTTTTAATGTAGGAAGACACTAGCGAATATACTGATTTATAACTTTTAAGCTTTAATAGAGCAGGTAACTGTTTCATCATAACCAAAGGTTTATCAAAGGGTACATCTGCAAGTTCTGTAAACCCTTTATCAAATATTCTTTTAGTAAATTTTACAAGCTCTTCATATCCCTTAACATCATCTTCATTTATTTCTCTAATCTGTTTTTTCATTTTTTCTTCATTACCAGAATAGTCAAACTTATTCCCATCTTCAAAAATAAATTGATACCAAATATTAAGAGGTGTAAGTTTTATATAATCCTCTGCTTTTTTATTAAAAAGTTCAAATAGCTCTTCAATTAAATAAGGTGCTGTAATCACAGTAGGTCCAGCATCAAATGTAAAACCATTCTTTTTGAACACTCTAGCTCTACCGCCAAGATCAGGGTGTTTTTCAATTAATGTAACGTTATGATTTTTGGCTTTTAATCTAAGGGCAGCAGCTATCCCACCAAAACCAGAACCAATGACTATAGATTTCATTTGGTCAATTTATAGTTTTTTTTAAAAATTGTAAGGTAATTATGAGTTAACTTTTTTAAGCACAGCTTTAGTCTCTTCTAGGTTTTTATTAAAAAGAGTATCTAACTTTGATTTATCTACAGAGGTATTAATAATTTTTTTAACTGACTCTACTGCAATTTTAACCGATATATCTTTTATTTCTTTAAGTGCAGATTCCTTCATTTGAATAATTTTATTTTCTGTTAGCTTTTTCTTAACTTCAGCTAATTTATGAAATTTATCATTCATTTCAATTATAAGGTGGTCACAGTCTTTTTTTGCCTGCTCCAAGATACTGTTATTGATAGTTTGCGCAGTATCTAATTTACCCTGAGCATTGTCTAGTAAAATTTTCGCTTCTGATCTAAGCTTTTCACTTTCATCAATCTCATTTTTGATATCGTTAATAAGTTTTTCTAATATCTCATTAATTTTGTGTGGAATTTTTAAATAAACCAACCCACCTAAAAAAATCAAGAAGGATATCGCAACCCAAAAAGTAGAATCAATTACCATAATATTTATTAATTTTCTTTCTTGATAGATCGTCAACTATTGCCGAGATACTGCTACTATTGACGTCAGTACCTATTAATTGTTGAAGTAAATCTGAAGATGTTTCTACCGCTATTATATTAATTTTCTTTGGCGCTTTATCTTTGAATTCTTGTATTTCCACTTCTATCTTTTGTATTTCCTCAGAGAGCCCTTTCTCAATAGCTTCTTTTTTAAGATTAATATCTCTAACTAGTTTTTCTTTTTCTTGATTTAAGTAATTTATTGCTTCTTTTTTGCTTTTTTCAATTATTCTTTCGTATTCATTTATCTTTGCTTCACTCTCCTCTCTTTGTTTTTCTGCAGCACTAATATTTTCTTGAATTCGTGATTTCCTTGTTTCAAGATTTGCACTAATTTTAGGTAATATAAATTTTGAAAGTAGAACAAGTAATATAGAAAAGGTTATAATTAACCAAAAAATTTGAGAGAACCAAAATGTAGTATCAAGTTGTGGCATTCCAGTTTTCTCTGCTGCACTTGCAGCAGAGCCAAGAAAAATAGATAAAAATAAAAGTTTATCCATCTATACTTAAAAAGCAAAAAGAATAATTAATGCAACAACTAAACCAAATAACCCTGTTGCTTCTGCTAAAGCAAAGCCTAATAATAAATTAGGAAATTGCTTTTGAGCTGCAGATGGGTTTCTCATAGCACCTGTCAAATAGCTACTAAAAATATTACCAATTGCAATTCCTGCACCCGCCAACGAGAGTACCGCTATACCTGCTCCGATCATTTTTGCTGCTTCTAATTCCATTATATCCTCCTTATGTTAGTTAATGGTGTAAATTTAATGCATCATTTAAATAGATGCAGGTTAAGATTGCAAAAACATATGCTTGAAGAAAAGCAACTAAGATCTCCAAACCAGTTAAAGCAACCGAAAAACTTAGTGGAAGCCATCCACCAACTATTCCAAGACTTATTACAAAGCCTCCGAAAACTTTCATCATAGTATGTCCTGCAAGCATATTAGCAAATAAACGAACGGAAAGACTTATGGGACGACTTAAGTATGAAATAACTTCAATAATAATTATTAGTGGCAGTAAAAGTGTAGGTACGCCACTCGGCACAAATAACTTTAAATAGCCAAGACCATGTTTCATAAATCCTATTATAGTTACTCCAGTAAATACAAAAAAAGCCAAAACAAAAGTAACAATTATATGACTAGTTACTGTAAAAGAGTAAGGCATCATACCAAACATGTTACAAAATAAAACAAACATAAAAAGTGAAAAAATAAATGAAAAGTATGGTTTTGCTTTTGATCCTGCAGTGTCACTAATCATCTTCGACACAAAAGTATAACTTAATTCTGTTAACAGCTGTACTTTACTGGGTAATAAAGAATTTTTTTTTGATCCAAGATTAAAAATTAACAGTATTGTTAATGAGCTAATTACCATAAACAAACTTGAGTTTGTAAAAGAAATATCTATTGAGCCTAATTTAATTTCTGGTCCAATTCTATAGACTTCGAATTGTGCCATTGGATTTGTTGCCATAATTTTTTATCTTATTTTTGCATATTTTTTGCAGATCTGAATACATTTACAATTCCAGCAGTCACACCTAAAAAAAAAAATATTATTATTAACCAAGGTGTAGTACCAAAGGTCTTATCAAAAATAAACCCAATAATTGTCCCAATTGCTACTGCAGACACCAATTCCGTACTTAATTTGAAAGCTGCTCCAATCGGAGAGGGTTGATCTTTATCTTTATATAGATTTTTCTTTGAAATTTTAGATTTTGCAATCTCCAAGCGAGTTTTGAAAGAATCTTTTTGCATTTTTTTACTAAGCAACCATACTCTCAGCTTTTTGCAAATCAACTGCTACTAATTGGCTAATGCCTTTTTCTGGCATAGTTACTCCATATAATCTGTTCATTTTAGACATCGTTAGAGCATGGTGAGTTACAATAATAAACTTAGTATTTGTTATTTTAGTTAGGTCGTCTAGTAAACCACAGAATCTGGTTACGTTAGCATCATCTAGTGGAGCGTCAACCTCATCTAAAACACAGATTGGAGATGGGTTGGTTAAAAATACAGCAAAGATAAGAGATAAAGCAGTCAAAGCTTGTTCTCCACCAGATAATAAAGTTATAGATTGAAGTCTCTTTCCAGGAGGACTTACTAGCATTTCTAGTCCTGCTTCCAACGGGTCCTCAGAGTCAACCAACTCAAGTTTAGCATTTCCACCATTAAATAATTTTGTATAAACTTCATTAAATTTTCGATTAACTTTTTCAAAAGCCTCCAAAAGTCTTTCCCTTCCTTTTTGGTTTAACTCGTTAATACTTTCTTTTAATTTAAGAATTGCAGATACAAGATCTTCTCTATCTTGTTCCATTTTTTTTATTTCTATTTCATATTTACTGGTTTCTTCATCAGCTCTTAAATTAACTGAGCCAAGTTTCTCTCTCTCTTTCTTTTTTTCATCTAGCACATCTTCCTGAGCGATTGAATCGGGTAATTCTTCAACACCGTATAAATTAGAGTTTTCAAGAATATTTTCTTCTTCAAGGTTTAGCTCAGAACTCACTCTTTCTAGTAAGTCATCTTTACGTTTTTTAAGACCTTCAATTGTTGCACCAGAACTTGCTTTCCTTTCTCTGATTTGAATAGACTTCTCTTGTAATTCATTTAGCTCAAGTCTTAAGGAGTTGATTTTTTTATCTGTTTCTTCAATAATCTTTTCATTTTCAATCTTTTCATTTTCAGATATTCTTAACCCTTCAGTAATTTGTCCTTTTTTTTCTGCTTGTACTTTAGGTTGTTGATCACGCTCATTTAATTGAGATAATAATTTATTTTTTCTTTCAGTTAATTCTGCAACCATTCTTTGCGAGTTTGAAAGTAAATTTTTCCAACTTTCAACTTCAGTTTCAATAGCTTTTATTCTTTCATTTCTTTTTATAGACTCTTTTTTTATTGATTGATTTTTACTAAAGCTATCTGCATATTTT
>CAJQSG010000017.1 GCA_905612525.1 uncultured Candidatus Pelagibacter sp.
CTTTACCTTCATTTAATATTTTTTTAAAATATGCTTTAGCTTTTTTAATAATACTAGTGTTAAATCCTCCACAAAGGCCTCTGTCTGATGTTAAAACTATGCACAAATGTACTTTTTCTTCACCACTACCAAAAAGTAACCTTGGAGCATTTTCTTTATCAGAGATTCCATTAGTTAAATTGAGAATAATATTATTCATTTTTTCTGCATAAGGTCTTCCTTTTTCTGCATTTTCTTGTGCTCTTTTAAGTTTGGCAGCCGCAACCATTTTCATAGCTTTGGTAATTTTTTGTGTAGACTTTACACTAACTATTCTTTTTTTTAAATCGTCTAACGTTGCCATATTTATGAATTAAAGTTTTTCTTGAGTTTTATTATTAATTCCACTAGTAGTTTTTCTTTATCATCATCAAGCTTTCCTAAGCCTAAAATAGATTCTAAAATTTCTGGTTTTTCAGATTTACATTTTTCAATAACTTTAGTTTCAAACTCAGCAATATCTTTAAGCTCTACATCATCTAAATAACCTTTAACTCCACAAAAAACAGAAATTACTTGTTCAGCAACTGTCATTGGAGAGTATTGTTTTTGTTTTAGAAGTTCAGTTAACTTTGAACCTCTATTTAAAAGTTTTTGTGTAGATGCATCTAAATCAGATCCAAACTGTGCAAAGGCAGCCATTTCTCTATATTGAGCAAGTTCGAGTTTCATTGATCCAGAAACTTTTTTCATTGCTTTTGTTTGTGCTGCAGATCCAACTCTTGAAACTGATAAACCTACGTTAATCGCCGGTCTAATTCCTTGATTAAATAGTTCTGTTTCAAGAAATATCTGTCCGTCTGTAATTGAAATAACATTAGTTGGAATAAATGCAGATACGTCTCCACCTTGTGTTTCAATTATTGGAAGGGCTGTTAGTGATCCCCCACCATGCTCATCACTAAGCTTGGCAGCTCTTTCAAGTAGTCTACTGTGTAGATAAAATACATCTCCTGGATAAGCTTCTCTTCCTGGAGGTCTTCTTAATAAAAGTGACATCTGCCTATAAGCAACAGCCTGTTTAGATAAATCATCATAAATGATTAGTGCATGCATGCCGTTGTCTCTATAGTACTCTCCCATAGTACACCCTGTATAAGGTGCTAAAAATTGAAGTGGCGCTGCATCTGAAGCTGTAGCAGCCACAATTGTTGTGTACTCCATTGCACCAGCTTCTTCTAAAGTTTTTTGAATTTGTCTAACTGTAGATCTTTTTTGACCTATAGCTACATATATACAATAAAGTTTTTGCTTCTCATTACCAGTCTCGTTTATTTTTTTTTGGTTAATGATCGCATCAATAGCAACTGCAGTTTTTCCTGTTTGTCTATCACCAATAATTAATTCACGTTGTCCTCTTCCAACCGGAACTAAACTGTCAATTGATTTTAAACCTGTTTGCATTGGCTCACTAACTGATTGTCTTGGAATAATTCCAGGAGCCTTTACTTCAACTCTGCTTCTTTTTATTCCTTTATCTAAAGTACCTTTGCCATCAATGGGATTTCCTAATCCATCAACAACTCTGCCTAATAATTCTTTTCCAACAGGTGTATCAACAATACTTCCCGTTCTTTTAACAACATCACCTTCTTTAATCTTTCTATCATCTCCAAAAATTACAACTCCAACATTTTCACTTTCTAAATTTAAAGCCATTCCTTTTGATCCATCAGAAAACTCAACCATCTCTCCAGCTTGAACATTATCTAATCCATATACTCTGGCAATACCATCTCCTACTGATAAAACTTGGCCAACCTCAGTTACTTCTGCTTTATCACCAAATTTTTTGATTTGTTCTTTTAATATTTTTGTTACTTCTGATGGGTTTATATCCATTTATGCCTCTATCATCCTATTTTCGATTTGTTGTAATTTATTTTTAATGGAAGTGTCCACCATTGTGCTTCCAACTTGCACAATCAAACCTCCAATTAAACTTTCATCATGTTTGTAGTTTAATTTTATTTTTGAACCAAAATTTTTAGTTAATTCTTTTTTTATGTTACTAACTTCACTTTCTGTAAGATCTTTTGCAG
>CAJQSG010000018.1 GCA_905612525.1 uncultured Candidatus Pelagibacter sp.
ACCTATTTATAAATTTGGAAGTCAATATGTCAGCAATTTTGTAGATAAAAAAGATATTAAAAAAGGAATTAAGGCTCCGTTGAATTTAGTATATTGTAATAATTGTAAATTACTACAACTTGAACACTCTGCTCCACAAGAAATTATGTATAAAAAATTTTATTGGTACAGATCAAGTGTTACTCATACAATGGTCAATGCGCTTAAAGATATTCACAAGACAGTTAAAAAATTATCTATTTTAAAAAAAGATGACACTGTTTTAGATATCGGTGCAAATGATGGAACATTATTAAATTTTTTTAAAAAGGATGGGTTTAAAACTATTGGATGTGAGCCGGCAAAAAACTTAGTTAAAGAGCTTAAAAAAAATTGCAACTATGTTTTAAATGATTTTTGGAATTTAGAAAAACTAAATAGGATAATTAAGAAGAATAACTTAAGAAAACCTAAGCTTATTACTGCAATAGGTATGTTCTATGATCTTGAAGATCCATCAAAATTTATAGCAGATGCTGCTGAAGCTTTAGAGCACGATGGTATTTTCATAGCTCAGTTGATGTGCCTCAACTCAATGCTTAAAAAAAATGATTTAGGAAATATTTGTCATGAACATTTAGAATTTTACTCATATGAGTCTTTAAAGTATTTATTTGAAAAAAATGGATTTAAAATTTTCAAAGTAGAAGAAAACAATATTAACGGTGGAAGTTATAGAATTTATTGTAAAAAAAATATCAATAAGTCAATTAATTATAAAGAAAATATAGGTATTAAAGAAATAAAAAAATTTTTCTCTAAAGTAAAAGAAAACAAAAAGAAATTTGACAAGTTTGTAATACAGGCAAAAAAAAGAAATAAAAAAATTTTTCTTTATGGTGCATCAACGAAAGGAAACACTCTGCTTCAATATTACAATATTGACTCAAAGATTATTCCCTTTGCAGCAGAACGTAGTCCAGAAAAATGGGGTAAATATACAATTGGAACTGGTATAAAAATTATTTCTGAAAAAGAGGCTAGAAAATTGAATCCTGACTATTTTTTTGTAATGCCTTATGCTTTTATTAAGGAATTTCAAAAAAGAGAATCCAGTTGGCTGAAATCGGGTGGTAAATTTTTATTACCTTACCCTTCATTTAGAGTGATAAGATAACTAATGAAAAAAATTTTAATATTAAAATCTTCAAATCAAGCTGCCATTACATACTTAAATTTTACTAAATCAAAAAATATGGATTTTAAATTAAGTAAAGATTAATGCAGCCTAAAATTTCAATAATTTTATCTACTTTTAACGAGGGTTATATTATTGAAGAAACTTTAAAATCCATATTTGCTAATTTAACAGATGTTGAGGTTATTATTGTTGATGATTGTTCAACAGATGGAACTCCTGAAAAAATAAAAAATTTTAATGATTCTAGAGTTAAATTATTTTCAAGGCAAAATAGAGGCCTTGCGTCAGCATTTATGCTTGGGTTAATAAATACGAAAGGTACTATAATTGGGTGGTTTGACTCAAATATGCCTGAACTATTCAAAAAAGCACCTCACATGATTTCTGAGCTTGAAAATAATGATTTAGTTATTCTCTCAAGATATGTGATTGGTGGTGAAGATCAGAGAGCAAATTTAAGAGTTTTATCAAGCAAAGCTATTAATTTTTTTTGTAGATTTTTTTTAGGTAATAACATTAAAGATTATACGAGTAGTATTTTTTTCATGAAAAGAGAGAAATTGAACTTGGCTGTTCCAATATGTTATGGCCATGGTGAATTTTTTATAGAGTTTTTGTTTAAATTAAAAAAAAATGGTGCAAAAATTGCAGAAATCCCATATGTGCACCCTCCAGATCATGAGGGTATGAGCAAAACTGCAAATAATATTATCAGGTTCTTTAAACTCGGTTTTGATTATATAGTTAGAATATTGATAGCAAAAATTAGAAAAAATTAATTATTCATGATTAAAGAGATTATTCACAAAAATAAATTATACGCCTTAGTTATTGACGAAACATATCAAAATAAAAAAGGTATTTCCTTTTTTACCAAAAATGATGCCAATCAACAAATTGGTTTTATGAATCACCCAAAAAATTATCTTATCAGGCCTCATAAACATCAAAAAAGAGAAACTAAAATATTTATTACTAGTGAGGTAATTATTTTACAAAAAGGAAAACTGAGGGTAGATTTTTACGATACAAAGAAAAAATATCTATTTAGTATAATAGTAAAAAAAAATCAGATCATTATGTTGGTTCATGGTGGTCATGGTTTTAAAGTATTGGAACCTGTAAAGATGATTGAAATTAAACAAGGACCATTTGTGAGCAATAAAGACAAAGTGAAATTTGATAAGATTGATGAAAAAAGAATTAAAATCAAAAAAATTTAATTTTATACCTGTAAATAAACCTTTAATAACAAAGGAAGATATAAACTACTTAAATAAATCAATATCCAAAGGATGGATATCCTCAGAAGGACCAGAAGTAAAAAGATTTGAAAATAATTTTTCAAATTTTATAGGTCACAAGTATTCTGTCGCAGTATCCAGTGGTACTGCTGCATTGGAAATAGCAATAAAATCCTTAAAATTGAAAAAAGGTGATGAGGTTATTATTCCAAATTTTACAATTATATCCAATGCGATGGCGGTTCTAAAAGAAAACTTAAGTATTAAATTAGTTGATTGCAATGTTAAGGAATGGAATATGGATATTTCTGAAATTGAAAAAAAAATTACAAAAAAAACGAAAGCAATTATCGCGACGCACATTTATAATTTTCCACTAAGAGTAGATATTTTAAAAAAAATTTGTAAAAAAAATAGAATCATACTTGTTGAGGATGCTGCTGAAGTCATTGGTCAAAAATTGAACAACCAACTATGTGGTAGTTATGGGGACATTAGTATATTTAGTTTTTATGCTAATAAGCAAATAACTACAGGCGAAGGTGGCATGATAACCACGAATAATAAAAAACTATACGAACAATCTAAAAGTTTAAGAAATTTATGTTTTGGCAAACAAGATAGGTTTAATCATGATGGTATAGGCTGGAATTATAGAATGACCAATCTTCAAGCAAGTTTGGGCGTTAGTCAATTAAAGAGGATTAGATCTATTGTTAGTAAAAGACACAAAGTAGGAAATGAATATTTTCAAAAATTAAAAAATAATGAAAATATTTATATTCCTGAAATTTCAAGAAATTATGCCAAAAATATTTATTGGGTTATTGCATTTGTTATAACCAACAAAAAATTAAAGATTAACGCAAAAAAATTGATGAAAATGTTAATGAAATATGGAATCCAAACAAGACCTTTTTTCTGGCCTATGCATATGCAAAAAATATTTAAAAATAAATATAAAATAAATGCTGGTGAAAGCTATAAAAATTCTGAGTATATATCTAAATATGGTTTATATCTACCTTCAAGCTTGGATATTAAATCGAGTCAAATAAAATTTATTTGCGATAAAGTAAATTCAATTTTAAAATAATTATTTTTTATAAAATAGCTTTTTCAAAATAATTGTAAGTACTATTAATAAAATAAATCCTATTAAAGGGAGGTAAATGTCTGGTGAAAAAATTAAGTCTTTAACTTTAGGTGATTCTAGATTTTGATCTATAATCTTTTCAATTCCACTGCCAATTGAAACTACTAGAAATATTTGAGGGACAATTCCAATAATTGTAGCCCAAAAAAAATTCTTTACTTTAACATTAAAGATACATGGTAGCACATTAGAAAGAACAAAAGGAATTCCACCAATAAATCTATAAGCTAAAAGATAAATAAATTCTGATTTCTTAAATTTTATTTCTAGGTTTTTAAATTTTTTTATAAATTTTTCTTTAATAATCTCTTTTAAAAAGTAGTTTCCAAAAATATATAAAATTGTGGCTCCCACTGACATTCCAATAACTAAAATAAACGTTCCTAACCACTTACCAAAAATAAATCCAGCCAATAATGCAAATGGTGACGCAAATCCAGCCATTAAAATCCAAATAACAGTTGAAAATAAAAATACTAAAATCAGTAAAAATAAATTAGACCTCTTTAAATCAAAAAAATAATCTCTATTATTTTTGATAAATTCGTAGCTTGTTAATTCTTCGAAGGTGAATTTAGATAAAAAAAAGTACAAAAATGATGAAACAACTATAAGATAAAATAAACCTAAAGTTATCTTAACTTTTTTTGATTTTTCCATAATTTATTAGTGCTATTATAAAATCTTCTATTTGCTATTTATACATATAATTACTATAAAGAGCGAAATTTAAAAAAACTTGAATAAATCCTATGAAAAGAACATATCAGCCGAAAGTTGGAAAGCGTCTTAAAAAACATGGTTTCAGATCAAAGATGGCAACTAAAGGTGGAAAAAAACTTCTTAAAAGAAGACGTGATAAAGGACGTAAGAATCTTACAGTGTCATCCACACAAAAAAAACCAAAAGGTAAATAAGCTAATCTAAATGAAAAGCAAAATTGTTGCTCTTTCTAAAAATGAAGATTTTAAAATTTTACTTAAGAAGAAAAAAATCTCAAATAAATATATTACTCTCTTTTTTGGCCCCCTTGAAGATAAAGATAATAAAAAACTTAACATCAGCTTTGTAGCTAAAAAAAAACTGATCCGTGGTGCTGTAAAAAGGAATAAAATTAAAAGAAGATTAAGAAATATTATGAGCGAGGCAACAAAAAATATATCAATAAACTTTAATTATTCCTACCTTGTAATTGCGAAAATAACTATGCTAAACAATGAATATGCGTTAATAAAAGATACTTTATTTCAAGATATAGAAAAAATTAAGTAATGAATATTATATCAAACATTTTAATTTGCCTGATCAAATTTTACAAAATGGTTATCAGCCCCTACTTAATTCCTTCGTGCAGATATATTCCAACATGTTCAGAATATACAATTGAATGTTTAAAAACATATGGTCTTGTTAAGGGGGTCTTAAAAAGTACAAAAAGAATTTTTTCATGTCATCCTATCAAAATATTAGGTGGCAGTGAAGGATTCGATCCGGTAAATAAAGAATTAAAGGCCAAGAAATAATGGACACTAGAAACGTAATAGCAGCAATATCATTATCAGCAGCAGTTATTATTTTATACTCTCTTTTTTTTCAACCCGATCCTGTAGCTACCAAAAAAAATTTAGCTGAACAAAAAAAAATAGAAAACAATACTGATACTCCTAGCTTAGATAAAAATGAAAATTACACAAAACTTTCAAGAACAGATGCTTTAAAAGAAAATAATAGAATTCAATTCGAGAATAGTAGTGTCGTTGGTTCTATTTCTTTAAAAGGTGCAGCAATAGATGACTTAACTTTCAAAGAATATAATATTGAACTTAATGGAAGTGATCAAATAACTCTATTAAATCCAAGGAATGTTGAAGATGGTTATTTAATAGAAAGTGGCTTTGTAAGCACTAATAAAAATATAGACATACCTGATGCTTCTACAGTTTGGAAAGTTTCTGGAAATAAAAAATTAACCAATAATAGTCCTGTAAAACTAACATGGAGTAACTCTCAAGGCATTACATTTGAAAAGTATATAAGTTTAGATGATCAGTTCTTATTTACTGTAAAAGAAAAAATAATTAATTCATCAGATAAATCTTATAATTTTTATTCATACGGTCAAATAATTAGAAATAAATTACCAGAAATATCTGGTTTTTATATTTTACATGAAGGGTTTCTATCTGTGCTTGATGATCAATTAATTGAAGAGGATTACGATGATATCCAAGAAAAGAAGTTTACTCAAACTTCGCAAGAAGGATTTGTTGCTATTTCTGATAAGTTTTGGGTTACATCAGTTATACCTCCTAAAGGTAAAGAATTTAAAACAACTTTTGACTATAAAAACAAATTCAGAGCTAACTACATAACCACAAAAGGTATTGAAGTTAAAGCGAACAGCTCTATCGAGGAAAAAATTCAAATTATAGTTGCCGCTAAAAGAGTCAATGTCATTGATGGTTATGCTCAAAATCTAAATATTAATAAATTTGACCTAGCGATTGATTGGGGTTTTATGTACTTTATAACTAAACCTTTGTTTTTTGTACTAGATTACTTCTTTAAATTACTTGGTAATTACGGTTTAGCAATTATCGCTGTTACGGTCTGTATTAGATTAGCTTTCTTTCCCCTTGCCAACTTTAGCTTTAAGAGTATGGGAAAAATGAAACTCTTAGCACCGGAAATGGCTAGATTAAAAGAAATTCATAAAGATGATAAAATGAAATTACAGCAATCAATGATGGCACTTTATAAAAAAGAAAAAGTTAATCCTATGAGTGGTTGTCTGCCTATACTGGTTCAGATTCCAGTTTTCTTTGCTTTATATAAAGTATTATTTGTAACTATTGAAATGAGACACATGCCATTTTATGGATGGATACATGACTTGAGTGATAGAGATCCAACTTCATTATTTAACGTTTTTGGCTTACTTCCTTGGGATCCTCCTTCTTTTTTATTAATAGGTGCGTGGCCTATCATTATGGGTATCACTATGTTCATACAACAAAAACTTAACCCAACTCCACCAGATCCAATACAGGCTAAAATTTTTATGTTCTTTCCAGTATTTCTAACTGTAATTCTTGCACCATTTCCTGCAGGTCTTGTTATCTACTGGAGTTTCAACAATATCTTCACAATGATTCAGCAATACATTGTCCAAAGAAAAATGACTATTAAAACAACTTAAATGTCGTCGTTAAAAGAAGAAGAGTTAATAAATATTTTACCCAAAGACGGTCCAACAGTTGAAGAGGTAAAAAAATATTTAGAAAAATATAATGATGAATTTATTGTCATTAAATGTGGTGGTAGTGTTTTAGTTGACCCAAAATTATTTAGAATTTTTATTGAAGATCTTGCTGTTTTAAAAAAACTTGGCTTTAATCCTATAATTATTCACGGTGGTGGAAAAAGAATAAATAACAAGTTACGTGAACTTAACATTAAAAGTGATTTTATTAACGGACTAAGAGTTACAGATAAAAATACTATTGATATAGTTGAAGATGTATTGATTGAATTTAATAAAGAAATTGTCAATGCTTTAAAAGATCAATCTTGTGAATCAAGAAGAATTACCTCAAAAGAATACAATATAATAACTGTAAAACCTGAAAGTGATAAATTAGGTTTTGTAGGTACTCCCACTCACATTAAAACTGATGTTTTAAAAGAAATGATTAAAGTTAATGAAGTGCCTGTTGTTGCACCACTAGGGTTAGATGAAAACAATCAAACTTTTAATATCAATGCAGATACAGTTGCTGGATCAGTGGCTAAAGAATTAAAGGCTAGAAGATTAATGATTATCAGCGATGTAGAGGGCGTATTGGATAATAAAAAAAAACTAATACCTGAAATTAATTCTCAAAGAGCTAAAGAATTAATCGATCAAGAGGTTATATCTGGTGGCATGATACCCAAAATTAATAATTGTCTAGATGTTGCAAGTAACGGGGTTAAGGGGGTGGTAATTATTGATGGAAGAAAAAATCACTCACTTCTTTTTGAGTTATTATCTGATAATGGTTCTGGAACTTTAATTAGAAAATGAAAAATCTAATAGATATAAAATACTGGTTGTTTGATCTTGATAATACTCTTTATAGTGGCCAAACAAAAGTTTTCTTAGAAGTTGATAAAAAGATGTCTTCTTTCATTTCAAATAAATTTAACGTGGATTTGATTAAAGCAAGAGAAATTCAAAAAGAATATTTCTATGAATATGGGACAACATTATCAGGATTAATGCATCATGATAAAATTGACCCACATGAGTTTCTTGAATTTGTTCATGATATAGATATTAGTTGGCTTCCAAAAGACGAAGTATTGCGAGAAGAGTTAACTAAAATAAAGGAAAAAAAATATATTTTCACAAATGGCTCTCACGCTCATGTTGAAAATGTAACTAAACAACTAGGCATAGACGGCCTATTTGATGGAGCATTTGATATTGTTGATGCCAGTTTTATCCCAAAACCAAAAATTGAACCTTACAAAAAGATAGTAGAAAAATTTGATTTAGATCCAAAAAAATCAATATTGATTGAAGATATTGCTCATAATTTAGAACAAGCTAAAAATCTAGGTATGAAAACTTGTTGGCTTGAAAATGATGAGACATTTGCAAAAAAAGATGCTGATAAACCATATATTGATTATAAGATTAAGAGCTTGCCTTCTTTTCTTCAAGAAATTAATATATTAAAAGCATAATAAAATTAACCTACAAATTATAAATTAATACTATGAAAGAATTTGAAAATATTATCAATGCGGCTTGGGACAATAAAGATTCAATTAATGGTCAATCTGAGCAATCAATATTAGATACAATTAAAGAAACAATTGAACTTGTTGATAAAGGTGTTTTAAGAGTTGCTGAAAATAAAGATAATGAGTGGGTGGTCCATCAGTGGATTAAAAAAGCAATCCTTTTGAGTTTTAAAACTAACGAAATGCAAACACTTGCAGGTCCCTACGCTACATGGTGGGATAAAGTTAGAGGAAAAACTGCAGGCTGGGGGAGAGAAGAGCATAAAAAAGCTGGATTTAGAATGGTACCTAATGGAGTAGTTAGACACGGATCTTTCATCGGGAAAAATGTTGTCTTGATGCCTTCATTTGTAAATATTGGAGCTTATGTGGATGAAGGAACTATGGTCGATACTTGGGCTTCTGTTGGATCTTGCGCTCAAATAGGAAAGAACTGTCACATTTCTGGTGGTGCAGGAATTGGTGGAGTATTAGAGCCAATGCAAGCTAACCCAACGATTGTTGAGGATAACTGTTTTATTGGAGCTCGTTCTGAAATAGTTGAAGGAGTAATCGTAGGTGAAGGATCAGTTTTATCTATGGGTGTATTTATTGGTCAATCTACAAAAATCGTTTATAGGGAAACTGGGGAAGTAATCTATGGAAAAATTCCACCTTACTCAGTAATAGTTCCAGGTAGCTTACCAAGTAAAGATAGTAAAGGTCCTGCTTTATACTGTGCGGTGATAATTAAGCAAGTTGATGAAAAAACTAGATCTAAAACTTCTATTAACGATTTATTGAGAGACTAAATGCCAATTTATAATGAAATTACATTAGCAAAAGAGCTAATAAGATTTCCAAGCATTACACCTATTGATGCAGGTGTAATGAAATTCTTAGCAAATAAACTAATTGCCATTGGATTTAAATGTAAAATTTTAGAATTTAAAGATAATAAATCTAAACCTGTTAAAAATCTATATGCACGGCTGGGTAATTTACAGCCAAACTTTATGTTTGCAGGCCACTTAGATGTGGTACCTCCAGGAAATTTGAAAGATTGGACTGTAAAACCATTTAGTCCTGCTATTAAAAAAAACCACCTAATTGGAAGAGGTGCAAATGATATGAAAAGTGCAATAGCAAGTTGGGTCGTTTCAGTAAATAACTTTGTATCAAATAATAAAAAATTTAAAGGTTCTATTAGCTTATTAATCACAGGTGATGAAGAGGGTATTGCTATTAATGGTACTAAAAAAGTAGTTGATTATTTAAAAAAGAAAAAAGAAAAAATAGATTTTTGTTTAGTTGGAGAGCCTACTAATCCCAATAAGCTTGGTGAAATGATTAAGATTGGTAGAAGAGGAAGTATTAATGCAGAGTTAACTATAATTGGAACTCAAGGCCACGTTGCATACCCTCATAGTGCCAACAATCCTTCAACCACAATGGTTAAAATATTAAATGAAATAAAAGGAATAAAGTTTGATGAAGGAACAAAAAATTTTCAACCAACAAATTTAGAAGTAACTAAAATTAACATCAATAATAATGCTGATAATGTTATCCCAAGTGTTGCAAATGCTACATTTAATATAAGATTTAACAATAAACACTCATCTTCTAGCTTAAAAAAAAGATTAAATAAAATTTTAAGAAATATTACTAAAAAAAATAAGTCTAATTTTAAAATAGAATATCGTGTATCAGGTGAAGCTTTTTTAACTAAGCCCAATAAAACTACCTACATGATTCAAGATATTATAAAAAAAATTACAAAGATTAAACCTCAACTATCCACAACAGGGGGGACTTCAGATGCTAGATTTATTAGAAAAATTGCTCCATGTTTAGAATTTGGTCTAGTAGGCAAAACAATGCATAAAGTAGATGAAGCAGTATCTATTTCAGATTTAAAAAAGTTAACAAAAATATATTCTAGTATTTTAGAAAATTATTTTGAATGAAAACTGGTTTAATAACCTCTGATACTTATCAAAATCACAATACAGGCGATGGACATCCAGAAAAAATTGATAGGGTTACAGCAGTTATTAATAATTTTAAAAAGTTAGATAATAAGAATTTGGTTTGGAAAAAACCTTCAAAATTTAACAAGTCACTTTTAGAAATAACTCACAATTCTGATTATATAAATTTTGTAGAAAGGTCTTTTCCAAAGAAAGGATTGTCTTTTTTAGATGGAGATACAATTGTATCTCCAGGAAGTAAGGAAGCTACCTTAGATGCTGTAGGATCAATTATTACAGCCATTGATGGTGTTCAAAATAATGAATTTAAAAATGCTTTTTGTGCTGTCAGACCACCAGGACACCATGCAGAAAAAAATAAAGCTATGGGTTTTTGTATTTATAACAATGTAGCTATTGGAGCTAATTACCTAATAGATAAATATAAACATAGTAAAATTGTAATCATTGATTTTGATGTTCATCATGGAAATGGAACTCAAGACATTTTTTATAATAATGAGAAAGTTTTGTATATTTCAATTCATCAATATCCCTTCTACCCTGGGTCAGGTACAGAGCAAGAAAAAGGTAAATATAATAATATATTTAATATTCCGTTACCTGCTGGCACAACCTCTGAAGAATATTTAAATGCATATGAATATGTTTTGAAAAAAATAAGAGAATTTAAACCAGATTTTATATTACTCTCTGCGGGTTTTGATGCACATAAAGATGATCCTCTAGCTCAATTTCAATTAGAAAGTAAGGATTTTTATGAAATTACAAAGAGAACTTTAGAGTTATCTAAATTATATTGTGATGGAAAAGTAGTCTCTATCCTGGAGGGTGGCTATGATCTCTTAGCCCTCCAAGAAAGCACAGAGATGCATGTAAAGGCTTTGTTGGAATTTGATTGATAATTTTTCAATAGGGATTAAAGAACTCACAATGAAACTTTATAAAATTACAAAATCAGACATTGATAAAAAAGGTCGTGGACTTTATGCTACGCAAGATATTGAAGAAGGCACTAGAATCATAAATTATATCGGTAAAATTATTACTAAAAGGCAAACTGAAGAATCTCAAAAATTTGATAATGCTAAACCTATCTACTTATTTAACTTAAATAAAAAATTTGACATGGATGGAGATGTTTCATGGAATCCTGCACGATTAATAAATCACTCTTGTTCTAATAACTGTGATTATAATGGTACAGGCTTAAAGTTATGGGTAATTGCTATAAAAGATATTAAAAAAAATGAAGAAATAACTGCTGATTATGGGTTTGGTTATGATGAAGACTATAAACAATTCCCATGTAAATGCCGTTCTAAAAATTGTTGTGGTTATATTGTGCGTGCTGAGTCAAGATGGAGAATTAATAAAAAATTCAGTATTGGACGAAAAAAATCTAATAAATAACTTTCTCTAGAAATAATCCTTTGGCTGGTGCTGGTGGAGCACAAAGTATTCTTTTTTTTGATTTTAGAACAAGATTAAATTTTTTTAGATCCCATTTTTTTTCAGCCAGGTATTTTAAGCAACCAACCATTGATCTGACTTGTTGCTGTAAAAATGATTGAGATTTAAATTGTATTTCAATTCTTCCTTTAATTGATTTTATTCTAATTGATTTCATAGTTCTAATTGGACTTTTAGCATTACAGCTTGAAGATCTAAATGTAGAAAAATCTTTAGTACCTAAAAGTTTTTTTGCTCCTCTTTTCATTAACAAAACATCTAATTCTTTAATTATGTGCCACCCTCTTTCTTTTTCTATAGATGGTTTACTCAATCGGTTAAAAATTACATATTTGTAAATTCTTTGTTTTGCAGAAAACCTTGCATGAAAATTTATATTTCTCTTTTTAATATTTAAAATTGAAACATTCATGTAATTTAAAAAATAATTTAGTGATTTTAAAAATTTATCTAAATTTTGTATTTTTTTTTTACTGTCAAAATGTGCTGATTGTTCTATCGCATGAACTCCTGAATCAGTTCTGCCAGATCCAACTAAAGATACTTTTTCTTTTAAAAGTTTAGATAGTTTTGTTTGAATCAATTTTTGGATTGATTTTCCATTAGACTGAATTTGCCAACCAACAAAATTGGTTCCTACATATTCAATCAAAACTTGATATCTATACATTATTCAAATTTGAACCTTTTTTAATCTTTGATCCAAGCATAAATTCGCTGATACTTTGGGGTCTTTTTCCTTGTCTTTGAATTTCCAGCACCTTTATAGATTTTTTATTACCACAACTAATCTCTAAATAGTTATCTAATACCTCCCCAATATCCCCACTGCCAGAGGCTGGAGTGGCCTTCAAAATTTTATATCTTTCCCCCTTGTAAATAAAAAAAGCGCTAGGACTTGGATATAATCCATTTATTTTACCAATAATTTTTTCTGCAGTCTCATTCCATTTTATTTGACCTTCAGTTTTTTCAATTTTAGATGCATAACTTGCTTCAGTGTGTTTTTGTTCTTTAAATTCTATTTTATCCTCTAATATCTCATCAATATTTTCTAATATTTTTTCTGCTGCTAATGCTGAGAGTTTTTCAGTTATTGTTTCTGAATTATCATCAGCCATAATCTTTATTTTATAAATATTACAAATAGGTCCTGTATCTAATTTTTCTCCTATCTTCATAATACTTATACCTGTTTCCTTTTCTAAATTCATAATTGATCTTTGAATTGGTGCTGCCCCTCTCCATTTCGGAAGGAGTGAAGCATGAATATTAATAAAACCTTTTTTGACTAAACTTAAATATTCTTTTGGAATAATTTTTCCGTAAGCAACCACAATTGCTATATCTGCATCTAACCCTTTTAAATAATTATACTCTTCCTTGTTATTTTTTAATGAACTTGGTGTTCTGTATTCTATTTTAAGTGTTTCAGACATTCCCTGTATTGGTGATTTATTAATTTTCTGTCCTCTTTGTGATTTTTGAGGTGGCTGTGTATATACTACTGATACTGGATACCCATTTTGATATAGAGATTTTAATATTGGCACTGCAAATAGTGGCGTACCCATAAAAACAATTTTTTTTAACATCTTTTAAAAAATTTCTCTATTTATTCTAATCTTAGAAAGTTTTTTTATAATCATTGATTTTTTTAATTTTGATAGATAATCAATAAACAAAATTCCTTCTAAATGATCAATTTCATGTTGGATACAAATTGCTAGTAAACCGTCTGCTTTTAATAACTTTTTTTTTCCGTCATAATCTAAATACTCAACCTCACACGTATTAGGTCTTTCTATTTCTGCAAATTGATCCGGTACAGATAAACATCCTTCTTCATATTTAACTTTCTCTTTATTTTTATTTTTTATAACAGGGTTGACAAAATACCTTGGTTCTTTTTTATTTTCATCTTTGCTAATATCTATAACTATAATTCTCTTGGGGACTCCAATCTGAATAGCAGCAAGGCCAATTCCAGGAGCTTCATACATGGTATCAAGCATATCATCCATAAGTACTCTCTCTTCGTCACCAACTTTTTCAACTGGTTTTGATATTAAGCGCAACAACTTATTGGGTTCTGTTAAAATTTTTTTAACTGACATAATTTCTAATAATTTTATTATAAATTTTAAACTTTTAAAGGAAGAACTTTAAGAAGAATCTTGTTTCTTAATGAATCAATATCTAGCTGATTAAGTGTATTGATTATGAAATACATTGTATCATCATCAATATCTTTCAGTTCATCTTGACCTATAACCTCAACAATTCTGAGCATTGCAGTTGCCATATCTTCATTATTAATCAATATCTGAATATCTGATGGTATCTCTGAGTCATTCACTTCATATAGGTTTTTATATCTTTCCGAAACTATAATGCCATCAGATTTTAAAGCCTCAACTAAAATAACATCTTTTTTTGAAAAAAAATATTTTTTATCCTTTTTAACTTTTTTTAATGAATCATTTAAATCCTTGGTTGTTTTTTTTATAGAGACATTTTCTATAAAATAGTTAATTAATTTTGACTGATGTAGAATTTTGTTATTTATTTTAATATTGGTTAATTCTGCTTTATCCTCATCAATATATTTTTCAACAAATGACGTGTAATTTGACGGGATTTTTTCATAATCAATTTCATTTAAGAGTTCCATTAATTCTACATCAAACGCATTTTGTATTCCGTCATTTTTAAATGAATTTTTTAGAGCACTCATTAACTTAAGCTTACCTTTAATTTCTGTAGTGATTAAAATTCCCTGGTAGATTAATGCTCTAGCTTCAATAACTGATAACACCTTGGTAGATTCTTTAATATTTAGGAGTTGATTGATATTAAACTGAAATCTTTTATAAAGTTCATATAGGTCTTTTTCAGTATAATTCTTTTCATGTGTAGCTTTTTCTATAGTTGCAATTTTATCTAAGTTTGTAATCTCTACATCATTAATATTATCTAATAGATTTGAAGTTGATAAGTATTTCCAAATTTTTTTTGAAGTAGAATTCTTAGGTTCAAATTTAAATTCAGGATTGGTTCGGTGGGATAAATGAAAATCTAAAATAGTACTTTCAGATATTGCTTTATCTGGTTGATTCACATAACCCATGAGATAATTGATTTTTTTTTCATAAAAATCATCTTTAAAACCTATCTCTTTTTTTAGATCTATAAGAAGTTGCGCTTCTTCGGTTTTGTTATTATTAATTAAACAATATATATGAAATTTAGATAAATACTCATCTTCAATAAAAGATTTAATTTTAGAAAAAACATGACATGCTTCATCAACTTCAGACCTAGAAAGATAGTCATCTACTAAGAATTTGGTTAATTTCGGATTTTCATTTATATTTTGATTTGTTAATAAATAATCTTTGATTAATTTAAGATTTGAGTCTTTAATAAGCCAATTCGATTTAATCTTTTGGAATTGATCCTTAGAAATATTTATTTTTGGATAATGGGCATTTGTTAAAAGTAAAATGTTTAAAATTTCCGAAGCATCTTTTGAAAGATCTATTTTATTAATTCTTTTAAAGATATTCAGAATCTGATCACCATTTGAGTTGGACCACATATTAATATTTAATCCATTTGCCGCTGGATCGTAAAGTCCTACAATCTCTACTTTTTTTATAGTTAAGGTTTGATCTTCCTCAATATTTAATTTGTCTACTTTTTGAGACTGCATCTCATAAATACTATTTTTTAAAATAATTTTTTCTTCCTGGTTTTCTGTTTTAGAAAATTCTTTTGTTGTTTTCTTTCCCTCTATATTCCAAATATCCACAGGTTCTTGAGATTGTGAGGCTAATCCAAAAAATGAAAGGAACAATATAATTGATAAATATTTTTTATTTAACAATTTTAATTTTTTCATTAGGAATGATTTTTTCAATTTCTTTATTAGGTGATGGAAAATCAATTCTATTTGCCATTAGTATTGCGCCAATAACAATAACTAAAATTAATGCTATTTTAATTAAGGTGTCTTTAGTTCGGCTGGTGCTTGTATTATTTGAAAATTGCATATATTCTTTATTAATTTCAAATTAAGACATATTTGTGTTTTTTCAATAAAGAAAGTTTATGAATTCAAAAAAAAACCTCGTTTTTATAGGCATGATGGGGTCAGGAAAATCCTCTATTGGCTATTTGGTTTCAAAAAAAATGAATATTAAGTTCATCGATATCGATAATTTAATTGAAAATGAAACAGGAATGAGCATTTCAGAAATATTTGAAAAAAAAGGTGAAGATCACTTTAGGAATTTAGAAGAGGAAATTACTCTTAAGACTTTAAAAAATATTGGTGTGGCTATATCGTTAGGTGGTGGTGGTTTTGTCAATAACAACATTAGAAAAGAAATCCTGACAAACCATTTTTCGTTTTGGCTAAATTGGGATGAGTTAGTTTTGCTTAAAAGAATCAAGGGTAGTAAAAAAAGACCCTTAGCATTAAAATTAACTGTACAAGAGATAAAACAATTAATTAAAAAAAGATCAAAAATATACTCAAAAGCACAATTTAAAATAAACTGTAATAAACTCACAAAAACTGAAATAGTTAAAAAAATTATAAAAATTTATGAGCCTAATTAAACTACAAATTAAAATAGGAAATCAAAAATATCCAATTATTATTGGAAACAATATTCTTAATAAAATCCAAAATCTTCTAAGAGATAATTTTATTAATTTTCAGCAATGCCTTATTATAGCTGATAAAAATGTTCCAAAAAAATTAATAAATAAAGTTTTAAATTCATTACCAAAAAAACAAACCACTGTTCATTATTTTGATCCTAGTGAAAAAAATAAGAATCAAAAAAGTATTGATAAAATTTTATCTATCCTTTTAAGTAAAAGCTTTAATAGAAATGATTGTTTGATCTCCATTGGTGGTGGTATCACCGGTGATGTATCTGGTTTTGCAGCAAGTGTGTTCAAAAGAGGATTAAAATTCGTCAACATACCTACTACTCTGCTATCGCAGGTAGACTCTTCAATTGGTGGAAAAACAGGGATAAATTCTAAATATGGTAAAAATTTAATAGGTTCTTTTTATCAGCCTAATTTAGTTATTTCAGATATTAATTTTTTAAAATCTCTACCTAAACGAGAACTCGTATGCGGGTATGGGGAAATTTTAAAACATGCTTTGATTGCAGATAATAAGTTTTTTAAATTTTTAAATAAAAACGGTTCTAAGGTTTTAAATCTTAAAAGTCCTTTTATAGAAAAAACGATTTTTAAAAGTTGCTCTATCAAAAAAAAGATTGTTGAGGCTGATGAAAAAGAATTGGATATAAGAAAGGTTTTAAATTTTGGACACACATTTGCTCATGCTTATGAGGCAACTCTAGGATATTCAAAAAAACTAAACCATGGGGAGGCAGTTTTGTTGGGTGTAAGGACGGCAGCAAAATTTAGTTTATTAAATAAGATTTTAAACATTAAGGAATTTCAATTGATTGAAAATCATTTGAGTCTACTCAATCTTCCAAGCGATATTAGTAAATTTTTTTCACTAAAAAATTTAAACAAAATCTTATCTTTTATGAAGAAGGATAAAAAAAATAATACAAAAAAAATAAACTTAGTTTTACTTAAAAAGATAGGGTCCCCAATACACAGACTGCAGTTTGATGAGAAAAAAATTTATTTTTTTCTAAGAAAAGAATTAATTAAATAATATTTGAATTGAGTGTATGTGTTTTTTTAATTCAATATCTAAAATGCCATACACCCTTTTTGTTGACACTATCTTGTTTAATTTAACAAGTTCATCAGATTTTATTGTTAGTTTTAAATGAAATTTTCCTTCTTGGTGGCTTTTATGATTTTTATGTAAAAAGCTTTTGTCCTCAATTTTTAGATCTTGTATAACAATTTTAGTTTCAAGCTTATTTTTAACAATTGCAATTAATTCATTTATATTCATAAGTATTATTTTATTATTATATAACATGAAAAATATTTGTGACTGGAATAATTGTATTGAAGCTGGTGAATATAAGGCGCCAATTGAAAAAGATAACAGTAAAAGCTACAGATTACTTTGTTTGGCTCACGTCAAAGAATTTAATAAAAACTGGAATTATTTTAAAGGAATGGATGATGAACAAGTATTTGATTTTTTAAAGTCAGATATGACCTGGCATAAACCCACCCAAAGTTTTAGCTCTTCTGATAATTTTTTTAAGGTTCTTTGGAACAACACCCTAAAAAATGAATTTGATAAGACTAAACTTAGAGGTGAATATAATCACATGAACCAATTCAAGTTTAATAGCAACGATATTAAAGCTTTCAGTATTTTGGGGGTTTCTGTAGGTTTAAAATGGGAACAAATACAAGATAAATTCAAAACTCTTGTCAAAAAATTTCACCCTGATATTAATTTAGGAAATAAGGAATACGAAGAAAAACTTAAATTAATTACTTTAGCTTACACTCAACTAAAAAATACATATAGGGAAAAAATTGACATTTAATTTAAATATACAGCCAGACATCAAAATTTCTTTAAAGCAAACTTTTGGATTTGATTCAGATATGGAAGTTGATGCATTCTCAAAAAAAAGTGAGTATGTACCTGAGATAGATAAAAATTACAAATTTGATAGAGACACTACACTTGCAGTCATATCTGGTTTTGCTTTTAATAAAAGAGTTTTAGTTCAAGGCTATCATGGAACTGGGAAATCAACACACATAGAACAAATTGCTGCAAGATTAAACTGGCCATGTATTAGAGTAAACCTTGACAGTCATGTAAGCAGAATTGATCTTATTGGTAAAGATGCAATTGTCGTAAAAGATGGAAAACAAATTACAGAGTTTAAAGAGGGCATCTTACCTTGGTCTATTCAAAACCCGATCGCTCTTGTTTTTGATGAATATGATGCTGGTAGACCAGATGTAATGTTTGTTATTCAAAGAGTATTAGAGGCTGAAGGAAATTTTACACTTTTAGATAAGAACAAAGTTATAAAACAAAATAAATTTTTTAGATTGTTTGCAACTTCTAATACAGTTGGATTAGGTGATACAACGGGATTATATCACGGTACTCAACAAATAAATCAAGGGCAAATGGATAGATGGAACATTGTTACATCCTTAAATTATCTAACCCTCGATAGAGAAATGGAAATTGTTTTAGCAAAAAATAAAAATTTTAACAATCCTAAAGGGAAAGAAAAAGTATCTAGTATGATTAAAGTAGCCTCGTTAACTAGAAAGGGTTTTATAGCTGGAGATATTTCTACGGTTATGAGTCCACGAACTGTGTTGCATTGGGCTGAAAATACAGAAATCTTTAAAGATACTGGCTACGCATTTAGAGTCACGTTCTTAAATAAATGTGACGATATTGAAAAAAATATTATCGCTGAATATTATCAAAGATGTTTTGGTGACGAATTACCTGAATCGATGGTCAATATTCAGATTTAAATGAGCAATAAAGAGGATAATTTTAAAGAACAATTTAAACTAGCTTTAATCTCAACTGCAAAAGTAATTTCAGGTGATTACAAGCCAGATGTTAAAAGGATAGATAAAGATTTAAATTCAAAAAAAATAGATTTTTGTGATGTAACAAATTTATCAAATAAAAATGATTTTATTAGATTAAGAGCAGAGACAGATTCTGGAGCACTTAAGAAAAAATTTTCAAATAAAGAGATATTTAATAAAAACTTGCCTAATAATTCATCTTACAAATCTCTATATAGTATTGCTGAAAAAATTAGATATGAGGTTTTGGGTGGAAAAATGCTTAAGGGTGTAGGAAAAAATTTAAGTGAAAATTATAATCAAAAAATAAACTCTACTCTTAAAGATCAATTAAAAAATAAAGAAGACGTTCCTGTAACAGAAGCTTTTGAATTATATATGTTAAAAAAATTTTTTAACTTGGAGCTTAATGTTGTGTCTTCAAAAATATTAAGTTTTTGGGAAAAAGATTTTACACTATCTATTGAAAAGCATTTAGATTTTTTAAAAAAAAATTTAGAAGATCAAAATAATTATAGTTTAAAATTTGCTGAAATTCTTAAAAATATGAATGTTTTTAGTTCTAACAATGAACAAAATAAGGAAGAAGACAGTGAAAAAGAAAGAGAACAAAATGATGAATCAGAAAATAGTGATAATAATAAATCAGATGCAACAGAAAATGAAAACAAAAAAGATAAAGCTCAAACTAGTATAGATGCTGGCTTTGATCTTAGCGATCAACAAATGGATAAACAGTTAGAAAATTCCGATTCTTTAAAAGAAAATATAGAAAATACTTTACAGAAAAAAAACTTAAACAATATTGATCAAGAGTATAAAGTTTTTACAACAGAATTTGATGAAATTGCAAAAGCAGAAATTTTAGAAGACATAAAAGAAACACAAAAATTAAGAAAAATTTTAGATCAACAGTTAGTTAGCTTTCAAGATCTCATAACAAAACTTGCAAATAAACTGCAACGACAACTTCTTGCAAAACAAAATAGAGCATGGGAGTTTGATTTAGAAGAGGGTTTATTAGATAGCTCTAAACTAACTAGAATTATTATGGATCCTTATAACTCATTATCTTTCATGAAAGAAAAGGACCTTGATTTCAAAGATACAATAGTAACCTTGTTAATTGATAACTCTGGTTCAATGCGCGGTAGACCTATAACAATCGCAGCACTTTGTGCTGATATATTATCTAGAACTTTAGAAAGGTGTTCTGTTAAAGTTGAGGTATTAGGCTTTACTACCAAAAACTGGAAAGGTGGAAAAAGTAGAGAAGCTTGGGCCAAAGGTGAAAAACCAAAGAACCCTGGAAGACTTAACGACTTGAGACACATAATCTATAAAGGAGCCGATACACACTGGCGACAAGCAAAAAATAATATAGGACTGATGTTAAAAGAGGGATTACTCAAAGAAAATATCGATGGTGAAGCAATATCTTGGGCTTTCAATAGAATTAAAAAAAGAAAAGAAGAAAGAAAAATTTTAATGGTAATATCAGATGGTGCACCGGTAGACGATTCGACACTGTCTGTCAACTCAGGTGACTTTCTAGAAAAACACTTAAAAAAAATGGTTAGATTTATAGAAACTAAAAGTGATGTGGAAATCTTAGCTATTGGAATTGGTCATGATGTATCAAGATATTATGACAAAGCGATTAAAATTACTGATGTTAACGAGCTAGGGGATGTTATGATCTCTCAACTAAGTGGACTACTAGAAAATAAAAAAAAATTACACTAATTTTTTAATTACATAAGATTAATTCAACATATCATAATCTTTTCTTAATATGATTATTTTATATATAATTATTTTTATTAAAGATCTTTTAAATCTTGATTCTTCCACTTAAGACTGACTTCAGCACCGCTTCTTGTTTTGGAATTTCTACATAATATATTTGCATAATTTTTTTCCAATAAAGTTTTTCCTATAAAAATTCCAAGTCCTAATCCTGATTTAGATTTTTCGGAAGATCTAAATGATTTGATATATGGTTCTCCAATTTTACTTAAAACATCCTTAGGGTATCCTTCTCCATCATCTTCAATTATAACTTCCGTATAATCACTATCACTTTTTATATTTATGAATACTTTGCTCTTTGCGAATTTGTTTGCATTACCAATAAAATTTCTTAGTCCATAAACAATTTCTATAGACTTGGTAATGTTGAATGAATTAGAATTTTGATCAAAATTCACAATAAAAGAAGTTTTACTTATTGTGCGAAAAGATTTTACTATCTCATTAATATAATCTGCTATTGATAAATCTCTATCAAGAAAATCATCTTCAATTGTGGGGTTTAATGTTAATTTTTTTAATATTGCACTACATCTATCAATTTGGCTTATTAATAGTTCAATATCTTTTTTAACCTCTTTTTTATCTCTAAATTGTTTTAGTAAATCTGAAGATATAATCTTAATAGTTGAAAAAGGTGTTCCCAATGAATGCGCTGCTGCCGCAGCTTGGCCACCAAGTGATAGAAGTTCGTGTTCCTTCGACATTATTTCTTCCATTTTATTAAGCGCTTCTTTTCTTAATCTAGATTCCGCTCCAAATGTTAGAGCAAAATAATTTAAAAAAACCAAAGCGATTATTAATGAAACTGGTATTGAATAATAATAATAAGAGCTAACATGAAAGTGTTCCTCAACCGGATAAGGTAATGGCTGGTGAAAAAAAGTAAGAAAAACTATTAACAATCCAGTAATTATTACTAGCAATAAGTTGCTTCTAAAACCTAAGTTTGACGAAGAAAAAATAGTGGGAATTATTAAAAAAATAGAGAAAGGGTTGCTGATACCTCCTGTTAAATAAATCAAACAGCTTAATTGTAAAACATCTATCAATAAAAAAAAGAATACAGTTCTATCTAATAATTGGGTTTTTTGATTAATATAAATTAAGTATAGATTACTCAATATTCCAAATAAAATTACTATATTTTCCAAGACTAAGTTAAATTCAAAACCAAAAAAAAAATAAACTAAATTTACTGTTATTAACTGTCCAATAATAGCAATCCATCTTAGGTTAATATAGGTTGATTTTTTTAAAGAAAAATATTTTGAAGTTTCGAAAAACTTCATTGCTAAATGTCTAGATTTTGAACATTAATTGCGTTTGAAACAATAAACTCTTTTCTTAAAGCTACATCATTGCCCATTAAGGTATGAATAAGATGTTGATCTTTTTTTAAATCTTTTGAATATTGAACTTGTAATAAATTTCTTGTTTCTGGGTCTAATGTAGTACTCCATAATTCTTCTGGGTTCATTTCACCCAGCCCCTTAAACCTTTGAATGCTCATTCTAGATTTTTCTTCATCATAAGCTTTATAAAATTCTTTACTTCCTTTTTTCATTTTTTTTAATTCTTTGCTGTGATTCAAAATATAATCTTCAAGCTCCTTTTCATCTTTTATATAAATTCCTTTTGAACCTTTATTAATTTTAAACAGTGGTGGTTGAGCAAGATATACATGTCCATTTTCAATTAATTTATTAAATGGTTTGTTGTTAAAGAATGTAAGTAATAATGCCCTAATATGAGAACCATCTACATCGGCGTCAGTCATAATAATAATTTTTCCATATCTTAAATCTTTTAAATCTAATTCTTCTGTCTTAGGATCCAAACCTAGAGCATTAATGAGTGTTACAATTTCGTTAGACGAAATCATCTTAGATAATGCTTTTGTTCTATGTTCACTTCCATTTTTGTTGCTATTTTTTTTAAAGGCAACCTCTTCAACATAAGTATTAAGAATTTTACCTCTTAGTGGTAAAACAGCCTGGTTTGACCTGTTTCTACCCTGTTTTGCAGAACCCCCTGCAGAATCTCCCTCAACTATGAATAATTCAGTTCCTTCTTGTTTACCTATTTGGCAATCTGCTAATTTTCCAGGCAATCCGCTTAATTCTAAGGCTCCTTTTCTTCTTACATTCTCTCTGGCTTTTCTGGCCACATCTCTTGCAAGAGCTGCCTGCATTACTTTTGCTAATATAATCTTTGCTGTAGTTGGGTTTTGATCAAACCATATTGATAATTTTTCACTAACGATATTTTCTACAATCATTCTAACTTCTGATGAAACTAGTTTATCTTTTGTTTGTGAAGAAAATTTAGGATCAGGTATTTTTGCAGATATAACGCAGGTTAAGCCTTCTTTAATATCATCACCTGAAATAGTTAATTTATTTTTCTTTAACAAATTATGTTCTGTTGCATATTTATTAATTACTCTAGTTAACGCACTTCTAAAGCCTAATAGGTGAGTTCCACCATCTTTTTGGTAAATATTGTTTGTGTACGGATAAATATCCTCACCATAGCCTGCATTCCATTTTAGAGAGCATTCAGTTTCAATATCGTTTTTTTTACCCTCAATATAAATTGGTTTTTTGAATAAATCATTACCAGTTTTATTCAAAAGTTTTTCTCTTTTTTCGTCTAAAAAATCAACAAATTCTGAAACACCACCATCAAATTTAAATACAATTATTTTTTCTTTTTTCTGGTTTAAATTATTAATTGATATCTTTATTCCTTTATTTAAAAATGCTAACTCACGCATTCTTTTAACAATTATATTTGGTGTGAATTGTATTGATGAAAAAATTTTTTTTGATGGTAAGAAGGTAATTTGCGTTCCTGTTTCTTTTGAGTTTCCTATAACTTTAAGTGGGGCTTTTGCATCTCCATCTTTAAACTCTATAAAATATTTTTTTCCGTCTCTATCTATTTCTAGTTTTAATTTTTCTGATAATGCGTTTACAACAGAAACACCAACTCCATGTAGCCCACCCGATACTTTATATGAATCATGATCAAATTTTCCACCCGCATGAAGTTGTGTCATAATAACTTCTGCAGCAGACATTTTTTCACCCTTATGCATATCAACGGGTATTCCTCTACCATCATCTCTAACTGTGATTGTTCCATCAGAATTAATTTTGACTTCTATATTTTTACAATATCCAGCCAAAGCTTCGTCAATTGAGTTATCTACAACTTCATAAACCATATGATGAAGACCCGTTCCATCGTCTGTATCACCAATATACATTCCAGGTCTTTTTCGTACTGCCTCTAAACCTTTTAATACTTTTATAGAATCTGCTTTATATGACATTTTTTTTATTTTATTAATTTATATGGATGCTTAATACTATCATTTTTAATCATTTTAATAAAACTTTAATTTTAAACATTGGTTAAAAAACGTTGATGATACTTGCTCGTTTAGGTTATTTTCAAATTATTAATTTTTTCTAGTTCTTATAAAATTGTCTAATTTTCAGACATATATAATTTTATTTCTCCAGGTCCTTAATATTTATAAAATTATCCGAGAGTTTTAAATTATTTTTCTTAATTTCATCAAAAAAATTCCACGCCAAGACTATAATTAAAGGGTTTTTTTTTGAAATATTGTCTTTAGAAAAAATTGGAATTTTTACACCAGGAACAAATTTATTGTGTTTCAGTTTATTATCTTCAATTATATAATCGATTTCTTTACTAATTCCAAAAAAATTTAAGGCTGTTGTTGCTTTTGCTGGAGCGCCATATCCAACTATCGATTTTCCATTTTTTTTAAGGTTGTTTAGATTCTCAATTACATTTTCTCTGATTTTATAAACTTTTTTAGCAAAATTTTGATATGTTTTAAAATCTTTAATTCCAAACTTTTCTTCTTCTTTTATTATTTCTCTTATGCTTTTTTCAACTTTTACATCTATATCTTTTTTAATATAAATTCTAATAGAGCCACCGTGAGTAAGTATTTTTTCTGCTTTAAAAATTTTTACTTGAAATTGTTTAAAAAAGTTAATTAAAGATGTTAACGACCAATAGTTATAATGCTCATGATAAATATTATCAAAAGTTAAATCTTTTAAAGTATTCATCAGGTATTGAACTTCAATAATAATCGTACCTTTTTTGCTTAAAAGTTTAATCATGCATTCAGCCATTTCCTTTAAACTATCTGAATGAGCAAAAACATTGGATGCTAAAATAAGATCTGCATTTTTTTTTATATTTTTAATATTTTTCTTGTCTAAAAAGCTATTAAAGGTTTTTATTTTATTTTTGTTGGCTAGTTTGGCTAAGTTTTTAGCTGGTTCTACACCTAAAATATTTTTAAAGCCTAACTCTTTGAATGGTTTTAAGGCTACGCCATCATTGCTTCCAATATCAATTATATAGGATTTTTTTGGTTTTAACTTGAGTTCTTTTACATATTTTTGAGCAGCAACTTTAAAATGTTCTCTAAAGCTTACTGATGTTGAGGATGTGTACAGATAATTAGAAAACATTTTTTTTGGATCTACGGCTACTGAAAGTTGACAATTATGACAATTATCACAATAATTTAACTCCAGTGGATATAACTCACATTTATCATCTTTTTTATTTAATAAATTATTCGCTAGTGGTTGGTAACCTAATGAAACAACTCTTTTTAATTTAGTATTTCCACATGATCTGCATTCAAATTTATAACTACCTAACAAGAGATCTCTTTCTGCTTCATCCACAAACATATGTCTTATGGTATGTGAAATTCCATAATTTTCATGATCTCTATCTCCTCTTACCAAGTTAAGAAAGGTTGTGTCTTTAGTAAATACCATTGTGTGTGCTACGTTTGGTTTGATAATTGACAATTGACCCTCGTTAACTACTTGAGTGATTTTCGGTGAATTAGGATTAAGTATATCTTGAAATATTTCAATTATTTGTCCTTTTGTGAATAAACATTTTTGCTCTTGTTGTGGATGAAAATGATTTGCTCTAATTGTTCCTTTTTTAGAATCAATTAATCCAATTAAATTAATTGGTTCCGTTAATTCATGGTTGCTAATTTTGCCACGTTCATCAATAAATTCATTATCACCGTCTCTAACATGCTCTAAGTCTTTTATTAAATTTTGCTTAGACCATTTAAAGATCATTTCTTTAATGCTTTCATCAAGTGCATATAAAAATTTAAAACCTGTGAGTAAAATTTTTTTATTGGATAATGAAAATCCCATATTTGGAATTTCATCATTTGTTTTTCTTAAAGTTACTTTAGGATTGTGCTTTTTACATATCTCAGCAACCTCTTTTACTGTAACTGTATCTTTGATTAAATTAAAGATATCAGAGGATAAATCCTTTCTTTCTTCCATAAATTTAAAGCACCTTGCAACATCAATTAATGGAACCAAGCTTTTAACCTGTCTTCCACCAGCAAACAGTCTTAGAGTTCCGTCTTGAGATGCCATTTTTGAAAAAAAATTAGCCATTATATCTATTCTGGCTGTATCAGTTGAGTAGCCATATACCGACCCAAGTCTTAAGATAATATAATTCTTTCCGGAAGCCTTTAACTGTTTTTCATTAAAGTCCTTTGATTTACCATAGGCTAAAACTGGTGATGTTTTTTCGTCTTCTTGAATATTTTTTTTGACTTTTTCTATTCCTTCAAAAACTACATGTGTGGATGGAAGTATTATTTTACATTCGTCACTTATTACATCTAAGATATTTTGAGTTCCCTCTTCTGCCACTCTTTTTATTTTTTCATCATGTTCTTTGTTGCTCTCACTCTTTACTCTAGGGACGTCAGTTACACCAGCTAGATGATGAACAATATTAGCATTGTGACAATATTTTTTTATTAACTCTTTGTCTAAAATATCACCCTGAACAAATTTCATGTTCCAGTTTCTAATTTGATTAACTCTTTCGGAGACAAACCTATTGTCTATAACTATAATTTTATCATTCCAGCTGTACCCTGAATAAATTTTACATAATTCAGTACCTATGTAACCCAAGCCACCTGTAATAATTATTTTTTTCATAAAATTCGTTGCTGTATTTTTTATACAACTTTTATAATTTAAAAAGAATTAAATTATTTTTCTCATTAGCAATACTTGGTTTCGTTACAGAGCATTAAGGGCTTATTTATTTATTAAGTATTTCTATAAGAATATAGTCCATTTTAACATCTAACTTATACCTATTGTTAGAAACGAAAATATATTGTGCTTTTGGTGGAGAGAGTGGGATTCGAACCCACGGTACCTTTGACAGTACACACACTTTCCAAGCATGCGCCTTAAACCGCTCGGCCATCTCTCCAATTTTATTTTATCTTAATTTTTGCAAATATTTATTTAGAGTTTTTTTTTGTCTGTTTAAAAATCTTTTTAAAACATTAAATTGCTTATCTCTTTTTGCAAGAATTGGATAATCACTTAAGTGGTTCCAGACTCTTTTTGAGTCATTTTCTGCCCATTCACATTCTGTAGCTGAAAGTTTATTAACATTATTTAATTTACAAATTATAGAAAAAATACTTTGACAGCCTCGCATACCCAAAAAGTCTTTATGATTTTTGTAAACAGAGGGACTATCATCAAGTAGTTGTGTATTATTATTTGCTAATTCCCATTGATTCAAAAAATTAGAAGAAAAGTTAGATTTTTTAAGAAAAAAAGTCCCTCCCCATATTTGTGGACTATTAAATACCCTAGATTCATTGGTTAAATCAAAATATCTTAAAACATCACTTTTTGTATATTGATATTCCATATACTTTTGGAATTTATAATTATATTTTTTAAATTGGGTGCATGGATCTCCATATTCAAAAACTGTCATATTATACTTCTTGGTCATAGAAACATAATCAATTAAACGCTGAGCACCTCTTTGATTTAGATGATTTCCAATATCTGAATAATGAAGAATACTACCTTCGGGTAAATCTTTTAAATATTTTTTAATTATCTCAGGTCTCCAGGAGTCAAATCCATAATATCTTTTTTTTCCACCTTGTTGAAATAATTTTTTTATTCTCTCTTTTAATTCATCTGAAAAATCACTAGGTCTAAATACTTTAATATTCTCATATACACCCATATTCTTTGCTTGAGAGGTAAATCTATTAACACTTAGATTCAAATCTTGACTAGCAAAAGAACATAGATGAACTTTTATTGTTGAATTATTTCTCATTTAACTTTGATTTACTGTAAGTATCAAAAAACACCAAAGACACTCTTTAATTTTAATATATTTATTAAACCAAAAAGACAGGTATTTTTCTCTATTCATTCTTTTCCCAAATCATCCATGGCCAATTTAAGCTTTTAGTATATTTTTTAAACCAAAATGATAAATATCTTTCAGCTAAATATGCATAAAGTCTATCTGTATCGTAGCCCTTTAAAGAATCAAATCCAAAAATTTTTTCACATCTTTCTAACCATGGAAAAAGAGTATCAAACCACTTTTTGTGAGCACCGGGCTTTGCAATAAACATTATATGTGGATTGTAAAAAACTGAATTACTAACATATTCTAAAAAATCACTCCTATCTTCTGGTTCCATTACACTTATTGCTTTCTTTAGGTTGCCATGACCGTGATGCATATCAAAATGTAATAATAGTGATTGCTTCTTTATATCAAAGAATATTGAGGGATTTTTGATAATAGATTTAAAACCTCTTTTTAATAATTTAATTTTTTTTACATTATTCACATAAAGGGGGTTACATAAAATTGACTCATAATTTTTCCACTCGTCTGGAATATTTTTTAAATAGTTATCTTCAAAAGATGTGTTTGTTTTGTTTTTAAATTCTTTATTAATCCAAAATCTTCTTTTTTGACAAAAACCTACCCATGTATTTTCTTCAATATTTAATAAATTCTTCCAATACCAGTAATGAAAGGTTAGTTCCGAATAGTGCTTTTCTTTGTAAAAAATATTATCTCCACTTTTACAATTTATATAATTTTTTGGTGATATTTCCTTACCAACCCATCCAATATTATAATTGGTTTTATCTAAAAAATTTATTTCTTTGTTTGTAACACAATACATTTTTAAATTTTTCATATATACTATATATACAGTGAAATTTGCTATTTTTGTAAATAATATATTATGAAAAACAAGTTGTTAAAAAAATTTTGTGGGTTGTTAGGCTATAAATTAATAGATAAAAAATTAATTAAAAATAATAGGATTTTGTCTGAGTTTAACGTTTTTCATTTAAATAAAGTACTACAAAATCTGTTTAATAATCATAAGATAAATCAGGTAATTCAAATAGGAGCAAATGATGGTCAATCTTTTGATGAATTAACTTTTTTTATAAAAAAGAATAAAACTAATAGTATATTGGTCGAACCAATATTAGAGAATTTCAAAAAACTTCAAGTAAATTATAAAAATTTAGATTTTATCAAATTAGAAAATTCTGCCATTTCAATTAATGATGAGGTTTCAAAACTTTATAAAGTTAAATCTAAATATCTCTCTAAATATGGTGCTCATATACCAGCCATACCTTCTTTTAACAGAGAACATTTAATAGATCATGGTGTTCAAGGGAGGCATATCACTACTGAGCCAGTCAATCCAATCACCATTCAACAGCTTATAACTAAATATAGTATTGAAAATCTTGATTTATTCTTTGTAGATGCGGAAGGATATGACGGAAAAATAGTTTATGATTTTTTAAATACGTCTGATTTAAGACCTTTCATTATTTTTGAATATGTTCATATTCAAAACCTTACGTTTTTAAATTTAACTAAAAAACTTAAAGAAAAAAAATACTCATTTTTTAACGTGGCAGAAAACATCATCTGCTTCCCTAATGAAAAAAAAACTAATTTTGAGTTTAATGAGAGTCAATAACTTTAATCTATCCATTTCTTATATTTGTTAATATTTTCAAGTAAATATCTAGGATAAGTGTCATCAATTTTTACAATTTTGTATACATGTCCTCGTTCAAATAAGTCAATTTTTTGCTTTATCTTATCTCTAATAACTAAAATAGAAGAGTATTTATCGTCTTTATACTCTGTATGAGCAAAAGTTTTTAATTTAAGTGATATTTCTTCTGGAGAAAAAATATTATTAAAATGCCAACCTGCACTTTCAAATAACTCAATATTTTTTTCTTTGTCAATTCTTAAAAAGTTATATTTAAGATTTTTAGATTTTACTTCTTGTCTCATAAAATTTATTGATCTTAAATTTTTTTTTTTGCATACTCTTGTTCCTTCCCATGGACTTTCATGAGGATTAAATAAATTAAATTTATAATTAAAACATTTTTGCATAAAAATACCATATTTTTTTTTTAATTTAAAATTGATTAAGATTTGTGGGTTTGGTATTTCATCTGGATCAGAAAAAAATATATAATCCTCAAGTTCAGCTAAGTGTGTGCAGCTTAATAAGTATTCTCTTTGTATTGCTTGATTTTGCCACACGTTAGTATTTTTTGGAAATGGTTTTTCTAGTACAAAGTACTTTATTTTATTTTGATCAAAAGATTCATTTTTAATAAAATTTAATTTTTTTTTGTTACCTTTATGATCATACATAGACTCACAAACAATAAAAAAATCCACAGCATCTTTAAGGATGTTATATCTTAAATCAAACATGAAATTATTATCAAAAAAAGTTACACAATCAAAAATCTTATTTTTCATAACTTAATTTAACCATTCATCCATAATCTTCATATTTCCTATTGTATGATCAATTGTTAAACCTGGAAAATCAACTTTTATTTTATTATCTAAAATACATTGGCTTAAAGTCTCTATTTCGTATGAATAAATATTTTCATTAGAATTTATTCTAATTATTTTTTCTTTATTGTCTTTTTTAATTATAATTGCCGATGTATTTGCAGTCCAAGTATCATCAATAATTATTTCACCAATTGTGCCAGTAATCCTTGTTTGTTTTCCTAAGTTCTTAATAAATGACACTCCAATTGTTGATTTAAATTCATTTTCAAATTTTAAGTCTACATATGAATCTAAATCAACATCTGTAGAACCAATCACTTTTTTTTTGTTCAATAATTTGACATTATCATAATTAATTTTTGATTTTAATGATGCTATCAAAGTGCTTAATGATACTGGATAACACCCCAAATCTAATATTGCACCACCACCCATTTTTTTATTATAAAGTCTATTTTCAGGATTTATTTTTTTTATCTTTTTGAATCCAAAAAAATTTTTCTTATGTAAAATATCATGCCCAAAAACAGAGTTCATTGAAATTAACTCTCCTATTTCCTCTGACTTTATTAATGCTAAAACTTTTTTTATTTGAGGGTGATACAAATACATAAATGCCTCTGTAAAAAAACTATTTCCTAGATATTTTTTTACATTTATTGCTTCAATTGAATTTATAGTAGCAGGTTTTTCTACTAAAACTTTTTTACCTTTTTTTAAACAATATATTATCCACTCCATATGCAACGATGTTGTGAGTGCTATATATATTATGTGAATATCTTTATTTTCTATAAGGCCTTCATAACTACTAAAACAATAATCTTCACCAATACGATAATCTTCTTTGAATTTTTTAACCTTGCTAGCATCTTTGCTTGCAATTCCAAGTAGTTTTGCATTACTTGTAAATTTAAATCCTTTAGAAAATTGTGAAGCCACTTCTCCTAAACCAATGATCCCCCAATTAACTTGTTTCACTAATTACTCCTTATTAATTTTTAAAACGCCAATAAAGGCCTCTTGTGGAATTTCTACTTGACCAAACTGTTTTCCTCTAGCCTTTCCTTTTTTTTGCTTATCTAGTAATTTTCTTTTTCTATCTCTTGCACCTCCACCATGAATTTTTGTTAATACATCTTTTTTAAAACCTTTAATAGTTTCCCTTGCTATAATTTTTCCTCCAATAGCAGCTTGAACAGGTATCATAAAGTTGTGTCTGGGTATCAAGTCTCTTAATTTTTCACAAACTTCTCTACCAACTATTTGAGCAAAATCTTTATGTACCATCATTGATAAGGCATCTACGGGTTCAGCATTCACAAGTATTCCAAGTTTTACCAAGTCTCCCTCTCTATGGCCTATAATCTCATAGTCAAAACTAGCATACCCACTCGTCATCGATTTTAATCTATCATTAAAATCAAATACGACTTCATTTAATGGAATTTCGTAGTTTAAGACCGCTCTATTTCCAGAATAACTTAAATTAGTTTGTACTCCTCTTTTATCTTGGCAAACTTTTATAATTGCTCCTAAGTATTGGTCCGGGGTAATGATTGTAGCTTTAATCCAAGGTTCCTCAATATAATTAATTAATGTAGGTTCTGGTAAACTTGAAGGATTTTGTAATTCAATTACCTCTCCTTTGTTCATGTGAACTTTATAAACAACACCAGGTGTAGTTGTTAACAAATTTATATCAAATTCTCTCTCTAGCCTTTCTGTAATAATTTCTAAGTGTAACAAACCTAAAAACCCACATCTAAACCCCAGTCCTAAAGCAGATGAGGATTCTGTCTCATAAGAAAAGCTAGCGTCATTTAATTGAAGTTTACCTAAACCATCTTTTAACTTCTGATATTCAGAGCTATCTACTGGAAACAACCCACAAAATACCACCGGCTTACTTGGTTTAAATCCTGGGAGCGCTTCTTGAAGTGGTTTACTTGCATCACAAATAGTGTCCCCAACTTTTGTTTCTGATAAAATTTTTATCCCTGTTATTATAAAACCAATTTCCCCAGCATTTAACTCATTAACATCATTTGCTTTTGGAGTAAAAACTCCTACTTTTTCAATTATATATTCTTGGTTAGTAGACATCATTTTTATTTTCATATTTTTAGAAATTTTTCCATCAATAACTCTAACTAAAATAACCACTCCTAAATAAGAGTCATACCAACTATCAACTAATAAACATTTTAAATCCGCATCTTTTTCTCCTTCGGGAGCTGGTAGTGATACAATAATTTGCTCAAGAATATCCTCTATACCCTCACCTGTTTTTCCAGAGCAAGGTATGGCATTTTCAGTATCAATACCTATTACATCCTCTATTTGTTTCTTTGTTTTTTCTAAGTCTGATGCTGGTAAATCAACTTTATTTAAAACAGGAACTATCTCATGCTTTGTGTCTAAAGCTTGATAGACATTTGCCAATGTTTGTGCCTCTACTCCTTGAGTACTATCAACAATTAAAATAGATCCTTCACATGCATACAAAGATCTACTAACTTCATAGCTAAAGTCTACATGTCCTGGAGTATCAATGATGTTTAGAATGTACTCTTTACCATTCTTTGCTTTATAATTAAGTTTAACAGTTTGAGCTTTAATGGTTATCCCTCTTTCTCTCTCAATATCCATTGAGTCTAAAACTTGTGCCTTCATCTCTCTTTCTGTAAGGCCACCACATGTATGAATTATTCTATCTGCTATAGTTGATTTACCATGATCTATATGAGCAATAATTGCAAAGTTTCTAATATGATCAATTTTTGTCATGCTTATGCTCTAATCTTTGCACCAGTTTTTGATTCAACGGCTAAAATAATAAGCTGATTAATTTTATTTAAATCATCTTCTGTTAGTGTTTTTTCTAAAGATTGAATGGTTACATTTAATGCAATTGATTTTTTACCTTCAGTAATATTAGCTCCTTCATAAACATCAAATACTTTGACAGATCTTACCAATTCTTTGTCTACATTAGAAATAATCTCAATTAATTCTTGTACCTTAAAATTTTTATCTAAAACAAAAGCAAAATCTCTTTCTGATTTTTGAAAATCTGAATATTTGTATTGAGTTTTTTGATCTTTTAATGATTTTTTTGGTTGTTTTAAATTATCTAAAAATATTTCAAAGCCTACTAGTGCTTCAACTTTAATATCTAATTTTTTTAATATGCTTGGATGAATATCACCAAAAAAAGCTACTACTTTTTCTTTACTTTTATTAAGAAATATTCTTCCTGATTTTCCTGGATGATAATAGCTTGGTGTTTCGTCATCGACATAGAGTTTGTCTTTATCAAAGCCTGCTTCAACCAAACTTTTAATAATATCACTTTTAACATCAAATATATCAACTAGTCTTTCTTTTTCTAGCCAACTCTGTCTATCTAATTTTCCTGATCTTAATCCACTAACTACAGTCTGTTGCTCTCCTGGTTGTGATCCTGAAAAGGTTGGACCTATTTCAAATACTGATAAATCTTTAAATCCTCTTCCTAAATTCTTATTCAAATGAATAATCAAATTAGAAAAAATTGAACTTCTCAATACATCTAAATCAGAACTTATGGGATTAATTATTTTAACTTCTTTATTACCTTCAATGAATAGTTGATTAATTTTACTATCAGTAAAAGACCATGTAATAGCCTCAAGATAACCTTTGGAAGCAATAGATCTTTGTAAAAAATGAAATAACTTTTGTTTTAAATTTAACGTAGGTTTTTTTCTAACTTTTTCAGGTTCAATCATTTTAATTTTTTCATAACCTTTAATTCTTACAAGCTCCTCTACCACGTCAACTTCCTGGAAAATGTCAGGTCTCCAAGATGGTATAGTGACATTAAGTAACTCTTTATCTTCTTTTGTTTCAAATCCTAGATTATTTAGGATTGTGATCATTTCTTTTTTATCGACATTAAACCCAGTAATTTTTTTAAATAAGGAAGGGTTAAATTTTAATGATTTTTTTTTAACATCCTCAGTTTTTTGAATATCAAATTCACTAACTGTACCACCGCATATTTCTTGTATTAAATTAGCAGCTCTTTCAAGTCCTTGCTCAATTGACAGTGGGTCAATACCTCTTTCAAATCTAAATTTTGCATCGGTATCTATATTCAGTTTTTTAGAAGATTTTCTAATTGATCGTGGACTAAAATAAGCAGACTCAATTAATACATTTTTTGTATCCAATGCAGTTCCAGTTCTCGTGCCTCCTATAATGCCGCCAAGACCTAATATACCTGATGCATCTGTTATGACGCACATCTCATCATCTAGTTTATATTTTTTATTGTCTAACGCCTCGAATGTTTCTCCTTTTCTAGAATTTCTTACAATTATTCCTTTGTCTATTTTATCAACATCATATGCATGAAGTGGTCTATTTAAATCAAACATTACATAATTTGTAATATCAACTATTGCTGAAATAGGCTTTTGACCTAACGAAATTATTTTTTCCTTTAACCACTCTGGACTTTCTGTATTTTTTACACCTCTGATTGAACAACTACCAAATACCGTGCATGCCTGATCTTTTTCCTTTTCAATTTTTACACTAACTTTTTGTTTATTTTTTTTATCTAATTTTTTTTTTTTTTGATTTTTTAATATTCCCGCACCTGCTGCTGCTAGATCTCTTGCTATTCCTCTTACACCTAAACAATCTGCTCTATTTGGTGTAATGGAAATATCAATTACATTTAGAGATTTTTTTGGAAAATAATTTTCACCTATTTTTTTATTATACTTTTCTAGTGAAAGTTCTGTAATGCCATCACTTTCATTTGATAAATTTAGTTCAGATTCAGAACAAAGCATTCCATATGAAGTTACACCTCTTATTTTGCTTACCGCTAGTTTCATTTGGTTTTTTGGTACTACAGCTCCAGGCGGAGCATAAATTGTTAACAATCCTTCTTTTGCATTTGGTGCACCACAAACAACTTTAACAGGATCACCTTTTCCAATGTCTACATCGCATAATCTAAGCCTATCTGCATCAGGGTGTTTTTCTACTTTTAAAATTTTAGCAATTATGAAACTATCTAGTGACCCAGGTTGATTCTCAACACCTTCTACTTCCAGCCCAACGTCTGTAAGTTTATCAATAATTTGATTTTCATTAAGTTTAGTATCTAAATGTTCTTTTAGCCAATTCGTTGTGATTTTCATCTACTTAGGCCTCTGTAGTTTGTGGGCACATCTATTGGATCAAAACCAAAATGATTTAACCACCTGTAATCACAATCAAAAAATGCTCTTAGATCATTTATGCCATATTTAAGCATTGCCAATCTATCTATTCCTATACCAAATGCATATCCTTGAAATTCATCTGGGTTGACTTTTACATTTTTTAAAACATTGGGGTGAACCATTCCACAGCCTAAAACTTCAAGCCACTTATCTCCTTCACCAATTATTATTTTTCCATTTTTAATTTCATAACCAATATCAACTTCAGCTGATGGTTCGGTAAATGGAAAATGACTTGGTCTAAATCTCATTTTAATTTTATCAACTTCAAAAAACTCTTTAATAAAATAATTTAAGCAGCCTTTTAAGTGACCCATATTTATATTTTTATCAATGTGGAGCCCCTCTACTTGGTGGAACATAGGGGTGTGGGTTTGATCGCTATCTGATCTATATGTTCTACCTGGCGCAATTATTTTAAAAGGTGGCTTATCATTAAGCATAGTTCTAATTTGAACTGGAGAGGTATGTGTTCTTAATAGTAGTTCTTTTTTTTCATCAAGATAAAATGTGTCGTGCATATCTCTTGCTGGATGATTGTCAGGTGTATTTAATGCTGTAAAATTGTTATATTCATTTTCAATATCAGGACCTTCTTCAACACTAAATCCAATTTCTGAAAAAATTGAAGAAATTTCATCTATAACTTGAGATACTGGATGAATCTTTCCTTGAACGAAAGGTCTCTCAGGTAAAGTTATGTCTATTTTTTCTTTTTCTAATTTTTGATTAATTTCGTTGATTTCAATATTATCTATCTTTGTGGTAATTAAATTTTGGAGTTCATCTTTCACTAAATTTAAGTCTGATGCAAATTTCTTTCTCTCTTCTTCTGCTACTTTTCCAAGCTGCTTAAATTGAGAGCTAATCAATCCATTTTTACCAAATAGATCTATTTTTATTTGATTAACTTGATTTAAGTCTAAATTTTCTTTTAATCTTAGAAGGAATTCATCTTTTATTTTTTTAATATCAGACATATTGAGAGATTATTTCTTCACCAAAGAAAAACAATAGTGAAGATTAATTTAGTGCAGATTGAGCTTTTTGAACGATCGTTTTAAAGGCTTCTGGGCTGTCGTATGCTATTTCGGCTAATATTTTTCTATCTAGCTTAATTCCACACTTCGTTAAGCCATTAATAAATTTTGAATAAGTTAACCCTTCAGATCTAACACCTGCATTAATTCTCTGAATCCATAGGGATTTAAACTCTCTTTTTTTAGTTCTACGATCTCTGTAAGCATATTGCATAGCTTTTTCCATAGCTTGCTTTGCAACTCTTATTGTATTTTTTCTTCTGCCCCATTGTCCTTTGACAGCTTTTAAAACTTTTTTATGTTTGGCGTGACTTGTTACACCTCTTTTTACTCTTGCCATTTTATCCTCTTAAACTGTAAGGCATATATGATTTAACTATTTTGCCGTCTTGTTTCGACATAGCAGTTGTGCCTCTTAATTTTCTGATTTGTGAATTTGTTCTTTTAATCATGCCATGTCTCTTTCCAGCTTGAGCCATCATAACTTTACCTGTAGCTGAAATCTTAAATCTTTTCTTTGCTGAACTTTTAGTTTTTAATTTTGGCATAATTCTGCGGACTTATACAAATATTGGAATAGATTTACAACCTCTATTAAGCCCTATAAAGGCTGAATAACCATGATCATTTGCTTTCCATCAAACTTTGGGTGCAGTTCTACTTTGCCAATATCTTGCATATCAACTTTTATTTTATTCATTAGTTCTCTACCCAGGTGAGAGTGTTGTAATTCTCTACCTTTAAACCTTATGGTAAATTTTACTTTATCACCTTTTCCAATGAATTTTTTAGCATTTTTAACTTTAAAATCATAATCATGAGTTTCTGTAACTGGTCTCATTTTAATTTCTTTTAATAAAACAATTTTTTGTTTCTTTTTTGCAACATTTGCTTTTTTTTGAGCATCATATTTAAATTTACCCATATCAATAATTTTACATACAGGTGGTTTTGCATTTGGAGCTATCTCGATTAAATCTAAGCCTTGCTCCTTAGCCATTGCTATAGCTTCGTTAGTATTTAATATGCCCAGGTTTTCACCATCACTTCCTATAACTTGTACTTCAGGCGAGGAAATTCTATTATTAGATCTTGGACCTTTATCTTTAGTTCTTCTTTGAAAATAATTTTGTTTAAAATCTGCCACTTAGTTCGAGGATGCTTTGTTTAAAGCTGAGAAAGTTTTTAAAAATAAGTTCAATTCCATATTTTCTTGTTTATTAGTGTCTAATCTTCTAATCGTTACTGAGTTACTGTCAACTTCTTTTTTACCACAAATCAATAAAAGCGGTATTTTTGATAAAGAATGTTCTCTAATTTTATAATTCAAATTATGATTTTTTAAATCTACCTCAGAGTTCATGCCTGCATTACTAATTTTTTTATTAACTTCTTTTGCATATAAGTCAAACTCTTCTGAAATAGGAATTACAACTATTTGTAAAGGAGCTATCCAAAATGGAAATTTTCCAGCATAGTTTTCTATAAGTATTCCTATGAATCTTTCTAACGAACCAAACAATGCTCTATGAAGCATTACAGGAACTTTTTTAGTCCCATCACTATCTACAAAGGATGCATCTAATCTTGCAGGTAAATTTAAATCTACCTGCAAGGTTCCACATTGCCAATCTCTGCCTATAGCATCTCTTAAAACAAATTCAATTTTTGGACCATAGAAGGCTCCTTCACCTTTATTAATTACATATTCAAGCTTAGAGGCTTTAACAGCGTCTAATAAAGCTTTTTCTGCTTTATCCCAAACATTATCATTACCAACTCTTAATTCTGGTCTATCTGAATACTTTAATATTACATTTTCAAAGCCAAGGTCTTTATAAATATCTAAAATCAAATTCGTAACAATTAAACACTCTTCTGTAATTTGATCTTCGGTGCAAAAAATATGAGCATCATCTTGAGTAAAAGCTCTTACTCTTAATAGTCCATGCAAAGCACCTGAAGGTTCATATCTATGCACCTTACCAAACTCTGAAATTTTTAGTGGAAGATCTCTATAACTCTTTAATCCTTGATTAAATACCTGAACATGTCCTGGACAATTCATTGGTTTAATCGCAAATATCTTTTCATCAGGAGTTTGAGAAGTATACATGTGTTCCCCATATTTATCCCAGTGTCCTGATTTTTCCCAAAGAGCTCTATCTAATATTTCAGGTGTATTTACTTCTTTATAACCTGCTTCCTCCTGTCTGCTCCGCATATAAGCAATTAATTTTTGAAATAACTTCCAGCCTTTTTCATGCCAAAAAACTGCCCCTGGGCTTTCTTCTCTAAAATGAAATAAGTTCATTTCTTTTCCAAGTTTTCTATGATCTCTTTTTTCAGCTTCTTCAATTCTTTTTAAATATTCATCTAAATCTTTTTGTGATGCCCAACTTGTTCCGTAAATTCTCTGTAACATTTCATTATTTGAGTCACCTCTCCAATAAGCACCTGATACTTTTGTTAATTTAAAATATTTACCAATTTTTCCAGTTGAAGATAAGTGTGGACCTCTACATAAATCATGCCAATCACCATGAAAATATATAGAAACATCCTCACCTTGAGGAATACTTTTAATAATTTCAGCTTTGTAAATCTCACCCTTATCCTTAAAATGAGTTATTGCTTTATCTCTACTCCAAACCTCTCTTGTAGTTGGGACATCTCTATCAACAATTTCTTTCATTTTATTTTCAATCTTATTTAAATCTTCCTCTGTGAAAGGTTCTTTTCTTGAAAAGTCATAATAAAATCCGTTTTCTATAATTGGACCAATAGTTACTTGAGTTCCTGGAAAAAGTTCTTGTACCGCCATTGCCGTTATATGCGCTGTATCATGACGAATAGTTTCTAGGCTTTCTTTATCCTTACAGGTAAAAATTTTAACAGAACAGTCCTTATCTATGACATAGCTTAGGTCTTTAAGTTCTTCATCAACACTAATAACCGTGGCTTGCTTGGATAAAGATTTACTAATTTTTTCTGCAACTTCTAATCCTGTTACTTTATTTGGAAATTGAATACTATTTCCATCTGGTAATGTAATTAATGGCATTTAATTTAATAATTTTTTGTACTCTGAATATGTAGAAAAACACATTTTTTCAACATTAAATTTTTTAATTATATTTTTTCTACCTTCAATGCCTATTGATTTCAATCTAGATTGATCTAAATTTAGAACTTCTACAATTTTTTTACTTAAAGATTCTGGATTGCCTGACTTAAACAAAAACCCCGTCTCATTATTTATTATTGTTTCATTAGATCCTCCAATATCACTTGCTATTATTGGTTTTTCCATTGATTGAGCCTCAATTGCTACTCTTCCAAAAGCTTCTGGCTCTATTGAGGCTGAAACAACTAAATCAGAAAGCTTATAAGCTAAAGGCATATTTCCACAATGTTCTACGAATTTTAAATAGCCTGTTAACCTATATTGTTCAGCTAGTCTTTTTATCTTTTTTGCATAGACATCCCTACCTTGATCACTCCCTAGAATAACAGCATAAAAAGACTGATAGCCTAATTCTTTATTAACAAGGTTTAATGCTTCAATGAATATCTCTTGACCTTTCCATGCAGTTAATCGGCCAGGCATTAAAATTATTTTTTTATCTCTATTTAATCCCCATTTTAAAAGTAGGTCATTTTCTTCAACTTCCAATGTTGTTGATGAATCAAAATAATCAACATTAATACCTCTAAAGATCACCATAAATTTTTTTAGATTTAAATATTTTGAGTAATTATCTTTAATGTGTGAAAAGGTAAAATTTGATCCAGCTATTACTAAATTAGATCTAACCATTATAGAATTATAAAATTTTTTAATTGGGTTTTTAAAATTATAAGTGCCATGAAAAGTTGTAACAAATTTTCTTCTTGTAATTTTTGTGGCAATCAAACATGACCACGCTGGAGCACGACTTCTTGCATGAACAATTGAAATGCCATAAAATAAAATAATAAATACTAAAGCTATTGAATTAAAAAAAATAAAAATTGGATTTTTGCTATGAACTGGGAGTCTAATCAATTTTACTTTTTTTTGATCAACAAATTTTAATAACTCTCCACCACTAGTAACAATGTAAGAGTAACAATTATTTTCTGGTAAATAGTGAGCGAGATCAAAACAGCCTGTTTCTGCACCACCATATCCGAGCTTTGGAATTACTTGCAAAACTTTTAATTTCGAAGACATTTGATACAAGTATATATTAAGAATTAACTTGAACAAACTGATATGAACAAATTTAAATACCTTAAAATCTCAAATAATAAGAAAATAAGATATTTACATAACGATTATCAAGAAAATCTCTACATTGTATTTTTACATGGTTTTATGTCAGATATTGAAGGTGAAAAACCCCAGGCCATTTTTAAGTATGCAAAAAAAAATAAGCTTGGTTTCCTTGCACTTGAGTATTCTGGTCATGGAAAGTCTACTGGTAAGTTTACAAATGGCAATATTAGTAAATGGTCTAAAGAAGTAGAAATATCAATTAAAAAAATAATAAAAAAAAATAAATTTATATTGGTGGGCTCAAGTATGGGGGCCTGGTTATCCCTTAATCAATTCAGGTATTTTAAAAAACAGATTAAAGGGTTTCTAGGAATTGGTTCGGCACCAGATTTTTTACAAAATTTAATGTGGAAAAAATTTACTAAAAAGATGAAAAGTGAAACCATTAAAAATGGAATTTATAATTTAAAGCATGGTAATTACGAGTATCTAATTACTCATCAATTAATAAAAGATGGACGGAAAAATAAGATTTTAAATAAAAAAATTAAATCACAAATAAATGTTACTATGATTCATGGGAGCAAGGATGAAGTGGTGCCCCAAAGCTACTCCAAAAAAGTTCTAAAAATATTTACTAAAGCAAAAAAAAAATTAGTAATTATCAAAAATGGCAATCATAGTCTTTCAAACAAACTGGGTCTTAAAAGAATTGAAATAGAATTAAATAAAATTGTCTCTAATATAATTTAATCCCTCTATATAACTTGGAAACATTAAATTATAATTAAAGTAATTTTTTACTTTTTTATTACTAACTTTTTTAGATTCATTATAAAAATTCTTTAGCATCTCACTTTTAATTGCATGAACTTCAATATTTTCAATATTTTCAATATTTAACATTTTTGCACCATATAAAGTAATTTCTTTAGATGAGGAAGGTTTATCATCAGATAGATTGTATATTTCTCCAGACTTAAATTTTGATAAGGATTTAAATAATATATTTGCAATATCGTCTACATGAATTCTTGAAAAGTAATGATCTTTTTTGTTAATCAATTTTACATCACCTGATTTTAGGCGAACTAAAATATTTTTTTCATTAGAATATATTCCTGACAACCTAAATATCTGAACAGGTAATTTGTTATTTTTTTCTAAAGAAATCCATGAATTTTCTGCTTTTAGTCTTGCCACACCCTTATTTGAAATTGGATTTGTTTTGCTATTTTCATTAACCCATTCACCTTTATGATCACCATAAACGCTAGTAGCCGATAAATAAGTTATCCACTTTACTTTAGAGCTTTCTAAAAATTTAGAAAAATTTTTTAAAACTAAATCTTCTTCATTTTTAGGGGGTATTGAAACCAAAATATGATCTGCTTCTTTTAATTTTACTACTAAGTTTTGATCAAATTTATCACTGTTAAATAAATAACTATTATAATCAATACCCTCAAAGGTTTCTTTTGAGGATTCGCTTCTAGATGTTGTTGATAAGTTAATATTATATTTTTCAATACCAAGTTTCTTTATAAAATTTTTTGCTACTTGGCCAAAACCAAAACAAAAAATGTTTATCTCCTTCATTTTAACTTACTTCTTTTATAATAGAGTTTAAACTTATGGGATTTTTTAGTTTATCAATCATTTCTTTCGGACAAACTTGAATAAAATTAGAAATTTCTTTATCAAAATTTTCTATTATTTTTTTAGAAAGGTCTGAGTTTGTCTCCTCGTGGTGCTGTTGGACTAGATTTTTTAAATAAGTTATCCAATAATCTGTTTCTGGTGTTTGCCATACTACGGTTTCTGGGTTTACTTTTTTGTCAAATTTCTTGCTTATGTCATAAATAAAGGCCATTCCACCTGTCATTCCAGCTCCAAAATTATCTCCTACGTCTCCCAAAACTATAACTGTACCACCAGTCATGTATTCGCAAGCATTTGAATCGCAACCCTCGATAACCGAAATTGATCCTGAATTTCTCACTGCATATCTTTCCCCTGCTTGACCTGCTGCAAATAACTTTCCAGATGTTGCTCCATACAAAACTGTATTTCCAATTATTGTATTTTCATATGAAATTAAATTACTTTCATCTGGAAGTTTAACAACCACAGTTGCACCAGACAAACCTTTACCAACATAGTCATTAGCATCACCTTTTAAAATAAGTTTTAAACCCTTTATTCCAAATGCTCCAAAAGACTGGCCTGCTGACCCTTTGAATTTCAAAGATAAAAAGTCATCTTCTAATTGTTCAGATCCATATTTCTCATAAAGATGATTAGAAATTCTTGTACCAACTGTTCTATGGGTATTTTTAATTATATACTCTTTTTCAATCATTTTTACTTTTCCAATTTGATCTTTAATTTCTGGTAAAATTTCTTGGTCTAAAGTATCTGGAACATAGTTTATTTCTGGAATTGTACAGTATCTTGTGTTCTCTCCAGAATCTGTTTGAACAAATAACGGGTTTAAATCTAAATCGTCTAAGTTTGGTGATGCTTTACTCACCTGTCTTAATAAATCAGTTCTGCCAATTATTTCATTCATGGATTTAAAACCTATCTGAGCTAGAATTTCCCTTACTTCTTCTGCAATAAATTTAAATAAGTTAACTACTTTTTCTGGTGTACCAGAAAATTTTTCTCTTAATTTTTCATCTTGAGTACAAACTCCAACTGGACACGTGTTTGAATGACACTGTCTAACCATTATACACCCCATAGCTACTAATGCAGTGGTTGCTACCCCATATTCCTCAGCACCCATCATGGCTGCAATAACAACATCTCTTCCCGTTTTAATTCCCCCATCAGTTCTTAGGGTAACTTTATGTCTCAAATTATTTAAAGTTAAAACTTGATTAGCTTCAGTCAAGCCCATCTCCCAAGGTATTCCGACATATTTAACACTTGTTTGTGGTGTTGCTCCTGTTCCTCCATTATGTCCAGAAATCAGAATTATATCTGCTTTAGCTTTAGCCACACCAGCTGCAATTGTTCCTATACCAGATGAAGCTACTAATTTTACCCCCACTCTTGCTTTTGGGTTTGCTTGTTTAAGGTCGTAAATTAATTGTGCCAAATCCTCAATGGAATAAATATCATGGTGAGGTGGTGGTGAGATTAGAGTTACACCTGGTGTTGAATGTCTTAACTTAGCGATTTCTTCTGTAACTTTAAACCCAGGTAACTGGCCGCCTTCGCCAGGTTTTGCTCCTTGTGCAATTTTAATCTCTATTTCGTTACAGTTATTAAGATATTTGAGCGTTACTCCAAATCTTGCTGAGGCTATTTGTTTAACTCTAGAATTGGCACTATCTCCATTTTTCATCTTAGTAAATCTTTTCTCATCCTCACCACCTTCACCACTACAAGAAGCTCCTTTAATTCTATTCATTCCTATAGCTAAAGTTTCGTGTGCTTCTTTCGATAATGCACCATGAGACATGCTTCCACTTCCAAATCTTGTTAAAATATTTTCAATTGGTTCTACTTCTGTAATATCTAAAGAAGGATTTAAATTTTTTTCTCTAAATCCAATCAAATCTCTAAGATGTATAGGTGGAAGATTATAAATACCTTTTGCATATTTTTTATAAGCATCAAAAGAATTTGAAGAAACGGCACTCTGCAAAAGATGAATGAGCTTACCTTGATATTGGTGCACTTCACCATTTTTTCTGTACCTATAAATTCCACCAATTGGTAAAACTATATCTGTACCTTCAAATGCTTCTTTATGAATAATTCTTAATTTTTTTTCTATTCCATTTAAGCCTATACCTGAAATTTTTGATAAAATTCCTGGAAAATATTCTGATGCTACTGTTCTACTTAAGCCAACTGTTTCAAAATTACATCCACCTCTATAAGAGCTTATGACTGAAATTCCCATTTTTGACATTATTTTTAAAAGACCATAATTTACTGACTGTACATATCTCTCTATGCACTCATCGTAACCAAACTTTCCAAATAATTTCTTTTCGAACCTTTGGTATAAGCTGTCCAATGCTAAATAAGGATTAACTGTTGTGGCCCCAACACCTATGAGTGTTGCAAATGAATGTGTATCTAATGCTTCTCCAGTTTGGGCATTAATAGAAGCATAGCCTCTTAGTTTTTTTTTAATGAGATGTGTATTTATTGCACCAACACTTAATAGCATTGGAATGGGCAATCTTTCTTCAGAAGTATTTTTATCACTTAAGACTAATTGAGTAAGACCCTGCCTAACTGCAATTTCAGAATCTTTTTTAATTCTCTCAATAGAGGTTTCAAGATTTTCACTTTTATCAAAAGTGCAGTCAATAGTTATTGATTTTCGACCAAAAAAATTAATGAATTTTTCTAACTGAGAGTTAGATAAAATGGGGCTATCTAAAACATATATATTTTCTTCCGTTAAATTACTAAAATCTAAAATATTTCCAAGGTTACCAAAACGAGTTTTTAAACTCATAACCTTGTTTTCTCTCAAAGAATCAATTGGTGGGTTTGTAACTTGACTAAAGTTTTGTCTAAAGAAGTGATAAAGTGGCCTATACCGGTCAGATAACACTGCAAGTGGCGTGTCATCACCCATTGAACCAATGGCTTCTTTCGCATCCTCTGCCATAGGGTGTAGAATAAGCTCTAAGTCTTCTAAGCTATAACCAAAAGTATGCTGTCTTTTTTTAAGATCATCACCTGAAAAAGTAAATTTTTCATTTTTTATTGGAAATTTTTTTTCTAAATCAATTATTTGATTATTAAAATGTTTAAACTCTTTTGCCAGATAGTCTTTTATCTCAACATTGGAAAACACCTTACCTTTTGCTATTCTAACCCCAAGAATTTCTCCAGGTCCTAACCTGCCTTTTTTAAGAATTTGCTTTTCATCAATTTCAACCATTCCTGTTTCTGACCCTGCACATAATATTTTATCTTTTGAAATAGTGTATCTCATTGGACGCAGTCCATTTCTATCAGTAGCTACTATAGCCCATTCATTATCAGTGGCTGCAATAGCAGCTGGTCCATCCCAAGGCTCCATTGTGCTATTTAAAAAATTAAATAGTTTTTGGTGATCTTTTGATAATGTTTGACTTTTTTTAGACCAAGCATCTGGAATTAGCATTAGTTTTGCAAGAGGTGCTGATTGTCCAGAAATATTTAAAAGTTCAAAAACACTGTCTAATGCAGCAGAGTCAGATGATCCTGGTTGTATAACTGGTTTTAAATTTTCCATGTCGTCAAATAAAGGGCTATCCATTTCTTGCTCATGAACTTTCATCCAGTTTTTATTTCCCTTTAGTGTATTTATTTCCCCATTATGAGCTAATGCTCTAAAAGGTTGTGCCAGATCCCAGCTTGGTGCTGTGTTTGTTGAAAATCTTTGATGAAATATTGCAAAACGAGATATAAATCTTTCATCTTTTAAATCTAAATAAAAATCTGCGATGGACTCTGCCAAAAACATTCCCTTATAAATAACTGACTTAGAGCTTAGTGAACAGATATAAAACCCCTCTATTGCATTTTTAATTGCTTCTTTTTCAATTTTTCTTCTAGATTCATAAATTTTTCTTTCTAACTTTTTTTCTGTTAAATCTTTATTATTGTGCTTGAATAATACTTGTGTAATTTCCGGTCTCGTAAGATTTGCTTTTTCACCCAAAACTTTTGGATTTACGGGAACTTGTCTCCATCCATAAATACTAAAGTTACTTTTTGTAAGTTCACTTTCAACTAGAGTTCTTGCATTTTCTTGTGCTTGATAATTATTTCTTGGTAAAAAAATCATACCCACACAAATTTCTGAGTCATCATGGTCGTGACCTGTAAGTTCTATTTTTTCAGCAAAAAAATCTGATGGTATTTCTAAGTGAATTCCAGCTCCATCACCTGTTTTTCCATCAGCATCAACTGCTCCTCTATGCCAAACTGCTTTTAAGGCGTTAATTCCATACTCAACTACTTTTCTAGATTTTTTACCCTCAGTAGAAGCAATTAATCCTACTCCACAAGCATCGTGCTCCATGTCCTTTGAATAAACATGCCCATCTTCAAGAATTTTAAGGTTCTTTTTATAATTTTTCATTAAGCAACCTTTTCTTCACTAAGCTCTTTGCTTTCTAAAAAACTTTTTATTGATATTGCTACATCTCTTCCATCTTTTATAGCCCAAACAACTAAAGATGCTCCTCTAATAATATCCCCTGCAGCAAAAACACCTGGTAAATTTGTCTCCATTGTATCAAAATCAGTTTTTAATGTTCCCCATTTAGTAACTTGCAGATCTTCAGATCCAAATAATTTTGGTAAATTTTCAGGATCAAAGCCAAGAGCCTTGATTACTATATCTGCTTTAATATTAAAGTGAGAATTGTTCTGAATTTCAGGTTTACGTCTGCCACTATCATCAGGTTCACCAAGTTTGATTTTATCCACCATCAAACTTTCAACTTTATTCGTTCCAATAAATTCTTTAGGACTAGATAACCATACAAATTCTACTCCTTCTTCCTCTGCATTTGCTACCTCTCTAGCAGATCCAGGCATATTTTCTTTGTCTCTTCTGTATAGACACTTAACTGATTTTGCTTTTTGTCTGATTGAGGTCCTAACACAGTCCATTGCAGTATCACCTCCTCCGATTACAACAATATTTTTTCCTTCAGCATTTAAAGTTCCATTATCAAATAACTCTACCTTATCCCCTAATCCTTTTTTATTTGAAGCTGTTAAAAATTCCATAGCTGGGAAAATATTTCCTAAATCTCTTCCTGGTAGATCTATTTCTCGAGCTTTATAAACTCCAGTTGCAATTAAAAGAGCATTATGTTTTTTTCTTAACTGCTCCAATGTAGCATCTTTTCCAACTTCAAAATTTTGAACAAATTTAATTCCACCCTCTTCTAATAAATTAGTTCTTCTTTCTACAACAAATTTTTCTAACTTAAAATTTGGGATCCCATAAATCATTAGACCACCAGCTCTATCATATCGATCGTATACAGTAATTTGATATCCTAACTTACGCAGCTGTTCTGCAGCAGCCAGTCCTGCTGGCCCTGCTCCTATAATTCCAATACTTTGACTCTTTTCATTTTTAACTTTTATAGGATTTACCCAGCCTTGTTCCCATGCATTATCAGTAATATATTTCTCAACTGACCCTATGGTTACTGTTCCATGTCCCGATTGTTCAATTACACAATTTCCTTCACACAATCTATCTTGTGGACATATTCTTCCACACACTTCTGGCATGTTGTTGGTGCTTTGGGATAATTCATATGCTTCTTTTAATCTTCCCTCTGCAGTTAATTTTAACCAATCCGGAATATTGTTACTTAATGGACAATGTACCTGACAAAAAGGAACTCCACATTGTGAACATCTACTAGATTGTTCACCTGCCTTTTCGTTAATAAACTCTTTATAAATTTCATTAAAATCTTCTTTTCTATTGCCAACTTCTCTTTTAGGTGGAGTTTGTTGACCTATTTTTACAAATTTAAGCATTTTTTCTGACATATATACCCTTTAATAAAATCAACATATAACACAGTTTTAAGTAATAAAAGACAAACAAGGTCAATATATATGACCTTAAATTTACAATAAATACCATTAACTCTTCTTATTTTGATTTGTGCATATCTAATATGTTCAAATGGAATTGTTTAAATCATCAAATATCTAAGGTACGAACC
>CAJQSG010000019.1 GCA_905612525.1 uncultured Candidatus Pelagibacter sp.
GCAATAATATCAATTTTTATCTTATTTTTATCTTCAAAATATTTTAAATCTTCAATGAAATTTTCCTTCATGAAATCAGATATTTTTTCACAAATTTTTAGTTCCACAAACTTAGCTTTTGTTAAAACAGCTTTAACTTCTACTAATTTTAAGATTTTCATAGCAAAAGACTCATCTGTAAGTGTAACTTTCCATTTAACCGCACTTTCTCGAAGTCTTTGTCTAGACATTTCTAGTAATCCAAAGTTACTAATTCTTCCTATTTGAATTCTTGCTCTATCTGTTCTGCATTTTTCTTTAAGTTTTCTTTCAACCAGTCTTCTATTTCCAAAGCTTAGCATGTCAATAAAATCAATGATTATTAACCCAGATAAGTCTCTAATTTTTATTTGTCTTGATATCTCTTCTGCTGCTTCAAGATTAGTGTCTAAGGCGGTACTCTCAACATTTTTTTGTTTTATAGAGCTTCCAGAGTTTATATCAATTGAAACTAATGCTTCTGTAGGGTTAATTACTAAATATCCACCAGATTTTAATTTAACTTCTGAATCATAAATTTGATTAAGTTTTTCTTCAATATTTTCACTAAAAAATAAGGGAACTTTTTCTCTATATTTCTTTATTTTTTTAACGTGAGACGGCATCATAATTTTCATGAAGCTTTGTGCTTTTTTATAGCCATCAGTTCCCTCAATAATTATACTGTTTGTTTCTTCATCGTACATATCTCTTAAAGTTCTTTTTATAATATCACTTTCTTGATGAATTAGAGATGGTGCTATAGAATTTAAAGCAGTATCTTTAATTCCATTCCAAGTTTTTATTAGTGCTTGAAGATCATAATCTATTTCATTTTTTGTTTTATTAGATCCAGCAGTTCTAACAATAAGTCCCATTTCTTTTGGTATAATTATATCGTTTAAAATTGTTCTAATTTTTTTTCTCTCACCTGGATTAAAAATTTTACGAGATATTCCACCACCTTTTGGAGTATTGGGCATTAAAACTATATATTTTCCAGCAATAGAGATAAACGTACTTAACGCTGCTCCTTTTTGTCCTCTCTCATCTTTCAATACCTGAATTAAAATTACTTGATTTGGTTTTATAACTTCTTGTATTTTATATCTTTTTGATCTGAATCTTGGTGATGGCTTTTTTGTTTCAGAGATTACACCTTCTTTTGCAGAACCTTCACTTACTGTCGTTTCATCTTCTAATTGATCGTCAGATGAGGTTAACTCTATTTCTGAATCAGATCTTACTTCAACTGGATCGTTAATATCTAAATTACCCTCGGTGATATTTTTTTCCTCTTCTTTTTCACCTTCCTTTTGAAGGTTTTCTCTGGCTTTTTCTTCTTCTTCTTTTATTTTAGCAAGGTCACTCTGTGGAATTTGATAGTAATCCGACTGGATATCATTAAAGGATAAAAAACCATGTCTATCACGTCCAAAATCAATAAAGGCAGCCTGAAGAGAGGGCTCTACTCTGCTAACTTTCCCAAGGTATATATTGTTCTTAATTAAATTGTTTTTTAGACCTTCGTATTCGTAATCTTCAATATTTTCGCCTGATTTAAGTACAACTCTAGTCTCATTTGGATGCGAAGCATCAATGTATAAATTTTTTTCCATATTTTTTTGATTAGTTGTTTCATTTTATATTTAAATAATTTTAAATTTTGTTTGTATTCTGGTGCCTTAACTTTAACAAATTAATATATATATTAAACTAGAATGCATAGAATTATCAAAAATATACTTATACTAATTTCAAGCATTGGTCTATTAACTACATTATCTTTGTTGGCTATTTTATGGGCTTTTTCAAACAATTTACCAGATTATAAGTTTCTTAAGAACTATAAACCATCAGTTTCAAGTAAAGTTTATTCTGGTGATGGAGAATTGGTAAATGATTTTTCCACTGAAAAGAGAATATTTGTCCCTTATAAGACAATACCAACTAAAGTAATTAATTCATTTTTGTCAGCAGAAGACAAAAATTTTTTCTCTCACCCTGGTGTTGATGCTAAAGGAGTCCTAAGAGCAGTAATAAATAATATTTCAAATTTAGCTTCGTCAAGAAGGTTAGAGGGAGCATCAACCATAACTCAGCAGGTAGCAAAAAACTTTCTATTAACAAATGAAGTAAGTTTAAATAGAAAAATAAAAGAAGCAATTTTGGCATTCAGAATAGAAAGAGTGCTTTCAAAAGAAAGAATACTAGAATTATATTTAAATCAGATATATTTGGGAGAAGGAACTTATGGTGTTGCCTCAGCAAGTTTAGAATATTTTGATAAACCTATTAGTGAATTAAGTTATGAAGAATCAGCATTACTGGCTGCGTTACCAAAAGCACCAAGCAGATACAACCCATATAAAGATATTGAATTAGCTAA
>CAJQSG010000020.1 GCA_905612525.1 uncultured Candidatus Pelagibacter sp.
TTTTTCTTATTATTTATAAAAAAATCCATTATTCTTTGATTTCTTGTATTTGCATCTATTATTGTAATTTCTTCATCCATATTTAAATCATCTTCCTTAGTACATATTGAAGGATACCGCCATTTTTATAATATTCTAATTCATTTTTTGTATCAATTCTGCAAAGAGTTTTGATCTTCTTAATATCTCCAGATCCATATTTTATCTCAACCTGTAAATAATCTGAAGGATTAACACCTTCCTGAATTTCAAGGACTGTAATTAATTCTGATCCAATTAAATTTAAGTTTATTCTATTATTTCCTTCAGTGAATTGAAGGGGCAATACACCCATGCCAATTAAATTTGATCTATGAATTCTTTCAAAGCTTTCTGCAATTACCACTTTTACACCTAATAATTTTGTTCCTTTAGCTGCCCAATCTCTAGACGATCCTGTGCCATAATCTTTTCCACCAATTACCACTAAATCAGTTCCTCTTTTTTTATACTCTTCTACAGCACTATAAACAGACATTATTTTTTCTTCTGGATATAATTTAGTAAAACCACCTTCTGTGCCAGGGGCCATTTCATTTTTTATTCTAATATTTGCAAATGTTCCTCTCATCATAACTTCATGGTTTCCTCTTCTGGATCCATAAGAATTATAATCTTTTGGTTGTATTTGATGTTCCATAAAATATTCACCTGTAGGACTTTCTTTTTGAATGTTTCCTGCTGGTGAAATATGATCTGTTGTTACCATATCACCCAAAATCAAGAGAGGTCTTGCATCTTTAATCGGTTTAAAACCTTCCGGTTTATCAGATAAATTTTCAAAGAAAGGTGGTTTTTTTACATAAGTCGATCCTGAGTCCCAATTATAGATACTTGTGTTTTCAGTTTTAATTTCTTGCCACTGCTTAGGTCCTTCTGAAATATTTGAATATCTTTTAATGAACATTTCTGCATTTAGAGATTCTCTTAATGTGTCTTCTATTTCTTTATTTGATGGCCAAATGTCTTTTAAAAAAATATCCTTGCCATCTTTGCTTTTACCAAGTGGTTCTTTGTATAAATCAAATTCCATATGTCCAGCAAGAGCATAAGCTACAACTAGTGGAGGTGAGGCTAAGTAATTAGCCTTGATATGAGGAGATATTCTTCCTTCAAAATTTCTATTACCAGATAATACTGATACAGCGTATATATTTTCTTTTTCAATAGCGTTAACGATTTCATCGGGTAATGGTCCTGAATTTCCAATACAGGTTGTGCAGCCATAGCCAACTAAATTGAAACCTAATTTATCTAAAAATACATTTAATCCAGCTTTTGCTAGATAATCAGTCACTACTTGTGATCCTGGTGCTAACGATGTTTTGACCCATGGTTTAGTTTCTAAACCAAGTCCCACTGCTTTTTTGGCTAATAAGCCAGCTCCGATCAAGACGTTAGGATTTGATGTATTTGTGCACGAAGTAATTGCAGCAATTAATATTGACCCATCTTTGATTTCATAATCTGTTCCAGAAATTTTTGAGATATGTTTTTCTTTTCTTTCAGTGGCATCTTCAAGAACTTTTTTGAATCCTGCGGAAGCATCTGTTAATAAAACTTTGTCCTGTGGCCTCTTAGGTCCTGAAATCGTTGGTACAATTGTCGACATATCTAATGATAATGTATCAGTGAATTCCATTCCTTCGCTAACCCACAAGCCTTGTTCTTTTGCATATTTTTCCACTATGTTTACTGTACTTTCATCTCTTCCTGAAAATCTTAAGTATTTTAATGTCTCATCATCAATCGGAAAAAAACCACATGTTGCACCATACTCAGGAGCCATATTTGCAATAGTTGCTCTATCAGCAAGTGTTAAATTTTTTAAACCTTCACCATAAAACTCAACAAATTTTCCAACAACACTTTTGTCTCTTAACATTTTCACAACAGTTAGGACTAAGTCTGTAGCTGTTGTACCTTCTGGCATTTTATTAGTTACCTCAAATCCAATAACCTCAGGTATTAACATTGAAATTGGCTGACCTAACATTCCAGCTTCAGCTTCAATTCCACCTACACCCCAACCAAGGACAGATAATCCATTAACCATAGTGGTATGGCTGTCTGTACCAACTAATGTGTCAGGAAAAAGATAGTCATCATCTTTAAATTTCTCTGACCAAACAACTTTTGATAAATATTCTAAATTAACTTGGTGGCAAATTCCTGTTCCTGGAGGAACTATTCTAAAATTATTAAATGCTTGTTGGCCCCATTTTAAAAAAGAGTACCTTTCTCCATTTCTTTTAAATTCAATATCTACATTTTTTTCAAAAGAGTCTGCTTTAGCTGATTTATCTACTTGCACTGAGTGATCAATGACAAGATCAACTGCAGATAGTGGATTAATAGTATTTGGATCTTTATTTTTTTCTTTAACAGCCTCCCTCATAGCTGCAAGGTCGGCGACCGCTGGTATACCTGTATAATCTTGCAATAAAACTCTAGCTGGTCTGTAAGCTATTTCAGTTGATGATTTTTTTGTCTTTAACCAATTTTTAATTGCCTCTATTTGATTTTTGGTAACTGACAAATCATCTTCATATCTTAATAAATTTTCTAATAAAACTTTAAGAGATTTTGGAAGTTTTGAAATTCCATCTAGACCATTCTTTTCTGCTTCAGCTAAAGAGTAATATTTGTACTCTCTATTATTAATGCTAATAGTCTTTAAAGAATTATAAGAATTTTTATTTCCTGGTTTCATTTATTTTTAGATGTAGAACCCTATTATACAAACGACAAGTAGCAATGACATAGCATAATTAAATCGTTTAATAAAATTATTATTTGTAGCAAATTTCCTTAAAAACTTGCCTAAAAATGTCCATGAAGTGATACTTGAAAATGCTGTTATACTACAAACGACAATCACCCAAATAGAGTGATTCAGATAATTCTCTCCTTGTTCAACAAAATTTGAACTTAATGTAACTCCAGCCATTACCCCTTTTGGATTTATAAACTGAAATATAAATTTATCAAAAAACTTAACTGGATTTTCTGTTTTTCCATCTGAAGAAATTTTTGAAAATGAAATCTTATAAGCTAGATAAATTAAAAAAAATGTTCCTAGAATTCTGATAATTTCTTGAATAATAGGATAATTTTTGAAAGTCGATATTAAAACAAAATTAATTAATATAATTAATGTTGTGTAACCAAAACCAACTCCTAGAATTAATGGTAAAGTTTTTCTAATACCGAAATTAAAGCCTGAATATGCAGCAACAGCATTGTTTGGTCCTGGTGTAAATCCTAGTGATAAAGAAATTCCTATTAATAGTAATAATTCAGGATGCATAAGAGTTAAGCTATTGGATTACCGTTTTCAGATTTTTGAGATGGATGAACAAGTATAACTTTTCCCTCATTATCTATTGATCCTAATATAAGCACTTGAGATACCACTCCTGCAATATTTTTTTCAGGAAAATTACATATTCCAATTACTTGTTTTCCTTTTAAATTATCTTCATTGTAGTAATGAGTAATTTGAGCAGATGACTGTTTAATTCCAATCTCTTTACCAAAATCAACCTCAACCACTAAAGATGGTTTTCTAGCTTTTTCATTTTTCTTTACAGAGATTACTGTACCAACTCGAATATCTACTTTATCAAATATATCAAAGGTGATTTGTTCTTTCATATATTTAATATATAATAGTTGATAAATATGAGTACAGAAAATAATTCAGAGCTATTGTATGATAATTCAGTTCAAATTTTAACAGACTTAATAGCTTTTAAAACTATTTCAGGAGAAGATAACAGCTCATTAATTAATTATTGTGATGATATCTTAAAAAAGTTAGGTGCTACTTCTTTTAGAACTTATGATGATGAAAAAAAAAGAGTAAACTTATTTGCTACACTAAAAGCTAAAAATTCAAATAATAAGAAGCCAATTATCTTATCAGGCCACACTGATGTAGTGCCAGTTTCAAAGGGTTGGAATTCTGATCCTTTTACGGCAACTATTAAGGGTGATAAATTATATGGGAGAGGCTCGTGTGATATGAAGGGTTTTATTGCATGTGCTTTAGCTTATGCACCTATTTATTCTAAATCAAACTTAAATAGAGATATTCATTTCTCATTTACATTCGATGAAGAAACAGCATGCCAGGGCGCACCTATACTAATAGAGGAATTAAAAAAAAGAGACATTAAAGATGGTATTTGTATTATTGGCGAACCAACTAATATGAAAATTATTGACGCTCATAAAGGATGTTATGAATATACAACTTATTTTAAAGGTTTAGCGGGACATAGTTCGGCACCTCATAAAGGTGTAAGTGCTGTTGAATATGCATCAAGATATATAAATAAATTAATTGAGCTTAGAGAGAAACTTAAAAGTAGAGCGCCTAAAGACTCCATTTTTGAACCACCTCACTCTACCCTTTCTATTGGTGGTGTGTTTGGTGGTATTGCTCATAATGTAATAGCAGACAAGTGTCTTGTTAATTGGGAAACACGACCAGTTGTTAAAGAAGATGGTGTATTTTTAAATCAAGAAATCGACAAGTATGCAAATGAGATGTTATTACCTGAAATGAAAAAAGTTTTTCCCAATGCCTCAATTGAGAAAGATATTATTGGTGAAATAGTTGGGTTTGATAGAGAAGATAAATCAGATGCTTGTGAATTAATTTCAAGTTTGACAGGTGATAATTCTAGACAAGTTGTTTCGTTTGGAACTGAAGCAGGTTTATTTCAAGAAATTGGGATTAGTACAGTGGTCTGTGGTCCGGGATCAATTGATCAAGCTCATAAAATTGATGAGTTCATTGTTTTGGATGAACTTAAAAAATGTTTAAACTTGCTTGATGGCATCAAAGTAGAGTCTGTTTCAAATTAATAAATTGTTAAACAATACAAAGTAAATTATAATTTTTTATGTCTAAAAAAGATCCAAGAGATATGATTGGGTATGGCTCCAAAGATCAAAAGATTAAATGGCCTAATAATGCACGTATCGCTGTTCAAATAGTTTTAAATTATGAAGAAGGTGCTGAAAATTGTGTTTTAAATGGTGACAATAACTCAGAAGTTTTCTTATCAGAAATCATTGGTGCTCAACCTGTAAAAGGTAGACATATAAATATGGAGTCTCTTTATGAGTATGGTTCCAGAGCAGGATTTTGGAGATTACATAAACTATTTCAAGAAAAGAAAATTCCAATAACAGTTTTCGGAGTAGGTATGGCTTTAGAGAAAAATCCTGAAGTTTCTAAAGCTATAATAGAAGCTGATTATGAGGTTGCTTGTCATGGGTGGAGATGGATTGACTATCAAAATATTAAAAAAACAGAAGAAAAAAAACATATGAAGCTTGCTATTCAAGCTCATACAAAAATTTTTGGAAACAGACCTGATGGTTGGTATACCGGTAGATGTAGCCCTAATACTAGAGACCTAGTTATGGAAGATGGTGGTTTTTTATATGATAGTGACTCGTATAGTGATGACTTACCATACTGGGAAACTAGAAATAAGAAAAAACAATTAATTATTCCTTATACTTTAGATAACAACGATATGCGATTTACAACCAATCAAGGGTTTAATACAGGTGATCATTTTTTTTCTTATCTAAAAGATAGCTTTGATGTTTTATACGAGGAAGGAAAAACAAACCCCAAGATGATGTCGGTAGGATTACACTGTAGATTGATTGGAAAACCAGGTAGAATTCAATCTTTAAAGAAATTTCTAGATTATATTCTTAAACATGAAGATGTGTGGATATGTAAGAGAATTGATATAGCCAAACATTGGATTAAAAACTACTCTGAATAATGTCAAAAAAAATTATTTTTACAAATGGTCTTATTGATTTAGCTCAACCTAGATTGGGCACTAAGGTTATATTTAAAACTGATGACTTTTTTGCTTCAGCTAATAGAATCATTAATCCCTTGCCAGCAATTTTTAAAGAGGGATTGTTTGATAAAAATGGTAAATGGATGGATGGATGGGAGTCTAGAAGAAAAAGAACTAAAGGGCATGATTACATAATTTTACGATTAGGAAAACCTGGTTCTATTAAACAGGTTGATGTTGATACATCGCACTTTAATGGAAACCAGCCAGCAATGATTTCTATTGAAGGAACAAGCTCAAGTTCAAATCAGATAAGTCAATTAAAGTGGGAACCACTACTTTCTAAGAAAAAAACTAGAGCAAATAGCCATCACTTCTTTACTGTAAATAGTAAAAAAAATATTACACATATAAAATTTAATATTTTTCCAGATGGTGGGGTTGCTCGATTGAGATTATTTGGTTCAATTGCTAAATCTAATAAATTAAAAAATAAGATAACAAATCTTGCATCACTATTAGATGGTGCTTCTGTTATTGCTTGCAACAATGAGCACTTTGGTAAGGCTGAAAATATTTTAGCCCCAGGTAAAGCTAAAAATATGGGGGATGGATGGGAAACAAGGAGAAGACGTGGCTCAGGATTTGATTGGTTAATATTAAATTCTTTAGATGGAAAAGAAATTGATAAAATTGAAATTTCTACTCATCATTTTAAAGGCAACTTTCCTAGCCACTGTTCATTACAAGCTGCTTATTTACGAACAATAAAAAACTCTAAACAAATTGTAAATTCTTCAATCAAATGGAAGTATCTATTAAAAGATGCAAAATTATCATCTAATAAAGTACATATTTTTAAAAATAATCTAATGAAAAAAGATAAAATTAATTTTATAAAAATTAATATTTTTCCAGATGGTGGAATATCTCGATTTAGAGTTTATGGAAAAAATGTATGACTAACTTTGTGATCAAACCAAAGCCTATTAATAAAGAAAATTTTAAAAAGTTTGGAGATATGATTACAACAGCTGATATTAAACCGATTGAAATTAACGAAGGTTATGCCAAAAGATTTGATGGGATAGCTAACTTAGATACTTCAAAAGATAATGGAGAAACTACTATTAGTATTTTTTCAGCTCTAAAGAGATCTTTTCCAATGAAAATTGATATGATGGAAAAACATCCTTTGGGAAGTCAAGCCTTTATACCAATGAAACAAACTACTTTTTTAGTACTTGTTGCACCGGAGGGCAATAAACCAGATCTTAATAAAATTGAAGCTTTTATTGTTCCTCCTGAAATAGGTGTCAATTACAATCCGGGTACTTGGCATTTTCCTCTAATAGCCACAGACGATATGAATTTTTTAGTAGTCGATAGAAAAGGTTCTGGAGATAATCTTGTTATTGAAAATATAGAAAAAGAAGAAATAATCCTTAAATACTAAACCCGCCGCATTAATGCGACGGGTCATTTTTTATTTATAAAGTTGTTTTATGATCTTTTAGATATTGCTAAGTGAACTACAGCACCAAGCGATGCTCCAATTATCCAGGCATATCCTCCACCACCACCTAAGTTAGCAAAGAAATCATCTAAACCTAAAATCAAGATGTTGGGCCATACAGAACCAACGGCAATGTAACCTGACAATATCCAAGCCAACATTCCTTTGAAGTTAAAGCCACCATTGTAATAGTATTGTCCTCTAGAACTATCATCAAACAGTGCATCTATATCAATTTTTTCTTTTTTGATAATATAGTAATCAACCATCATAATACCAAATACTGGTGCAAGAATTGCTCCTAAAGTATTAACAAATGGAAATAAGCCCATTTGTGTAATAACAGCAACCCACATACCACCAATAATAAAACCAAAACCAGCTGTAATTAATCCACCAGTTTTAAAGTTAATTTTACTTGGCATTAAATTGGCTAAGTCATATGCAGGAGGTATAAAGTTTGCAACCATATTGATTCCAACTGTTGCTGCAAAAAATGCGAATGCAGCAATAATTGTTAAACCTAAGTTGTCTACTTTAGCAACCATCTCTGTTGGACTTGATACGTATTCACCAAAAATTGCGATTGTTCCACCAGTAATCATCAAAGTAATAAAAGAGAATAAAATTACGTTTCCTACTAATCCCCATAGGTTACCTTTTCTCATTTCTTCTTCATTTTTAACAAATCTAGCAAAGTCACCAAAGTTAATTACAACTGCAGCAAAGTACCCAACCATAATTGAAAATACAGCTATGAAAGCTCCTATTGTTCCTAGGCCCTCAAATCCGCCAGTTCGTTCTCCACCAGAAAATATAGTTCCTACTTCTGAAAAAAGTCCTCCACCGGCTTTAACCCATATAACAATCATTAAGAAAATCATTACTACATAGACTGCTGGTCCTGCAAAGTTTAAGAACTTTTTAATAAGATCTACACCTTGCCAGAATAGATAAACTTGGAATGCTGAGACAAATATGAAAGAAACCCACATTACACCTGTCATACCAAGAAGCATAACTTCACCTTCAATTCCTGTAACACCAGTAATTAAAAGTGCCACTGCAGTTGATGCAGCGTAAGTTTGTGCTCCATACCAAAACATTGCAACAAGGCCTCTAGCCATTGCTGGAAAGTTTGCTCCAAATATACCCATACTTACACGGGCAAATACTGGATATGGAATTCCATGTTTTACACTTGGTTTACCTGAAAGGTTAACTAGCCACATTATAAAAAATCCTGCAAGAATTAATGCAGCAAATACAGCCCAACCATTTAGTCCTGATGCTAAAAATAATGATGCTGCCAAAGTATAACCAAATAAACTTTGAACATCATTTGCCCATACGTTAAAGATTTCGAACCATCCCCAATTTTTTTTACCGCTTGGAGTTGGAGCTAAATCTGAATTGTAGAGTTTTGACGATCTACTCATATAATCTCTCCTTTTTTGTTTAGTACCTAAATGCAACTATTAAAGAGTTACGGTAACTATAGGTGTGACAGTATGGATTTCTAAAGCTGTGTAAACAATAATCTTACACAACTTGTAGTGTCTATAATTAACAGCCATTAATAAAGGAAATATTAATACCAAAACCTATTATGGCCATTATAAATCTAAACGTGAATTAATCGTTCCAACCGCTTACTACTTTTACTTCCAAGTATTCTTCTAAACCTAATTTACCAGCTTCACGACCAATTCCTGAATGCTTGTATCCACCAAACGGAGCATCAGGAGCTAAACCAGCACCATTGATATCAACCATTCCTGATCTTAATTTTCTAGCAACTCTGTTAGCTTTTTCTTGATCTTGTGTTTGAATAAAATTTAACAATCCGTAAGGGGTGTCATTAGCAATAGCAATGGCTTCTTCTTCTGTTTCAAAAGGTATAATTGATAAAACGGGTCCAAATATTTCTGTTCTTGCAATTTGCATTTGATTATTAACGTCTGCAAATGCAGTGGGTTTAACAAAATAACCTTTGTCTAATCCCTTAGGTTTGCCTATTCCACCAGCAACTAATTTAGCACCCTCGTCAATACCTACTTTAATTAATGTTTGAATTTTATCAAATTGTGCTTTTGAAACTACAGGTCCAATGTGATCACCTTCTTTTGTAGCAACATCAACCTTCATTGAATTTGCAAAATTTTTTACTCTCTCTACAGTTTCGTTATATATAGATTTTTCTACCAACATTCTTGTTGGTGCGTTGCAAGATTGACCTGTATTTCTAAAACATCTTAAAGCGCCTCTTTCAACTGCTTCTGAATCTGCATCTTTAAAAATAATATTTGCTCCTTTTCCACCAAGTTCAAGACTTACTCTTTTAAAGTCACTTGCTGCATTTTGGGAAATTAAAGCACCTGCTCTAGTTGATCCTGTAAATGAAATCATATTTACATCAGGGTGACTTGTTAATGCATTACCCGTAACAGCTCCATCTCCGTTGATTAAATTGAACACACCTTTTGGTAATTTAATTTCATCAATCATCTCTGCTAATATCATTGATGATAGTGGCGCTATTTCAGAAGGCTTAAGTATCATTGTGCAGCCAGCTGCAATAGCTGGAATTACTTTTAGACAAGTTTGATTCATTGGCCAATTCCATGGAGTAATTAATGCACAAACTCCTTTTGGCTCACGTAGAATATTATTATTAAGAGCATGCTCTCCCAGTTTTGCTTCAAACGTATATTCTTTTAAAACTTTTATATAAGATTTAATATGACTTGCTCCTGTTCCTGCTTGTAACTGTGTTGAAAAATCAATAGGGGCACCCATTTCAAGAGAAATAGCTTTAGCCATATCTGCCCATCTTCTTTTATAAACATCATATAAAGCCTCTAAATATTTTAATCTTTCTTCTTTTATAGAGAATGCCCAAGTTTCAAATGCTTTTGTTGCAGCATTAACTGCATCATTTACATCTTCAGCTCCACCTAAAGATATAACTGCACACTCTTCTTCTGTTGAAGGGTCTATGACTTTTAAATCGTTTGAATTTTTTGGAGAAATCCATTCACCGTTAATGTAAAATTTTTTCTTATCTAGCATTTTTGAAAAATATCTTATCTTTTAACTTTTGCAAACAAATTAGTTAATTCATAAACAATCGTTGCTGCTGCTAAAGATGTAACTTCTGCATGATCATATGCTGGAGAAACTTCCACAACATCTGCTGAAATTAAATTTAAACCTGATAGACCTCTTAATACATTAACCATTTCCCTAGTGGTCATACCTGCAATTTCTGGTGTACCTGTTCCTGGAGCAAAAGCTGGATCTAGAACATCTATATCTATTGATAGATATAGGGGGTTATTACCTACTCTATTTCTAATTCTTTCTACTATCTTATCTATTCCTTGTGTTTGAAACTCATCACAGTGAATAATTTTAAAACCAAATTCTTCATCATTTTTAATATCGTCCCTACTATAAAGTGGTCCTCTAATCCCAACATGCATAGAAGCATCATCTAAAAATAAATTTTCTTCTCTTGCTCTTCTGAAAGGTGTACCATGAGTATAAGGAGCACCAAAATAAGTATCCCAAGTATCTAAATGTGCATCAAAGTGCACTAAAGCAACTGGTCCATTATTCATTTTGTTTACAGCTCTTAATAAGGGAAGTGCTATTGTGTGGTCGCCACCTAAACTAATTATGCCACCAACCTTGTTGAGTAGTTCTGTAGCACCTTCTTCAATTTGTTTTATAGCTTCGTCAATATTAAAAGGATTACAAGTGATGTCTCCTGCATCTGCAACTTGTTGAACTTTAAAAGGTTCAACATCATAACTTGGATGATAATTAGTTCTTAAGTGTCTTGACGCCTGTCTAATACTCATTGGACCAAACCTTGCACCAGGTCGATAACTAGTTCCAGCATCAAATGGTATTCCAACAATTGCTACATCGCAACTTTCTACATCTCTTAATTCTGGTAATCTTGAAAAGGTAGATGGTCCAGCAAATCTAGGAACTTTAGTTCCACTAACAGGTTGAACTGGGTTCTTATTTCTATCTTTTTTCATTTATAAATAAAATGTACCACATTCTATCAAATTGGAATATCTTCTATTCTTTATATTATGAACTTAATAAGAGCTATTTTACTATTAATTTTTTTTATTACACCTTTAAAGGCAAATACTATCTACAATATAATTAGAATACCTAACTTAGAGATTTATGAGATTAATACTAAAAATAAACTTAAGTATTTTTATGCAACTGCACCTTTTAGACTGGGTACACAAAAAAATATTATTTGCTCAAATCCAGATAAAAATGATTTAGAAATAAAATATAAAACTATTTATAAAAATCTCAGTAAATATTCATATGATTATTTAAAGAAAATTAATCTTAAATATATTGTTATGTGTGAGAATTTATCTATTTCAGAGCTATACACAGCAGGTATTCCTGACAATATAATGAAAACATTAATACTAGATATTAAATTTAATGAAGATTACTTTGAAAGAGTAATTCATCATGAAGTTTTTCATATAATATATCTTCAACATAAAGAAATTTTTAATGACCAAGAGTGGCTCGAATTTAACGATTCTGGATTCAAATATGCTGAATGCTCAACATGCACAGAAAAAATAGGATTAGAACAATATGAGAAAACAAAAGGTTTTTTTACAGAATATTCTAAGACTACAGCTTCAGAAGACATGGCAGAAGTTTATTCACATATGATTTATTTAAAAAAGCATGAAATTAATAAAGTACGTAAATTAGACTCAATTTTAAATAATAAAATTTCATATATTGAAAGTAAGATAAAACAAATAGATAACTCCTTTATTTTTTAGATGATAAGAAAAATTAAGGTTTCCCTATCAGAAAAAATTATTTTAGTTTTTTTAATTTTATTAAGCTTTGTTACTTTTGGCACATATATTTTTCTTAAAAAAGAATGCTTATTTATAAAAAATTATAAACCTAAAAATATTAATTTTAAAAATCCTAACAACATAGCAATTTTAAATGCACCTTGTGGAAATGTTATTATAGAGTTTTATCCTGAAATTTCACCAAATAGCGTTAAAAGAATTAAAGCTTTAATAAGATCTAATGCTTATGATAATATTGCATTTCATCGAGTAATTAAAAATAAACTCATTCAAGCTGGTGACTTAGAGTTTGGAAAGAGAGGGTCTCTAAATTATGGAAAAATTGGCACAGGAAAATCTGGACTAGGTAATATTAAATCAGAAATAGATAATAATTTTAACTATACTAGTGGTAGTGTTGGATTGGCCCGAACATTCAACAATGATACCGAAGATAGCCAGTTTTTTATAGTTCTACAAGACGAGCCATTATTTGAAGGAGAATATACTCCAGTCGGGAAAGTTCTTTATGGCTTAGAAGTTTTAAAAAAAATAAAAAGCCAAAGACATAGTGAATATATATTAAGGCCAGACTTTATTAATTCCTTTAAAATGCTTAATCAATAATCAATAAAATCTGAAGTTGAACCCATTATAGTCAGTCACATAGTATTTTTATCTATTTAAATTTGATGAACTTAATGGGTGAAAAAAAACCTAAAAAGCACAATAAAGAAAAAGTTCAATTTAAATGCAAAAAAATTAATTGGACAACCTTTAAAAGTTCTTAAAAAGATTAGTATAGAAAAATTAACAAAAATTACATCTATATCATTAGTTGAGAAATATAAAAACTTTAAAGATGAGATTAAGAAAAAACAAAAAAATAGAATTGAATTGTTAAAAAAAGAAAAGATTAAAGAATACAAAAAAGAAAAATTAGATCAAGAAAAACAAAAATTAAAAGAAACAAGGTTAATAAGACAAAATGAATTAAATACATTGAAGGAGGAAAAACAAAAATTAGAAAAACAAGAAAGACTAAAACTAAAAATTACAAAACAACAACAACAGATCGAAAGAAAAAAAATTAAACTCGAAGCGCAGAGAATAGAAGCAGAAGAACAAAAACTAAAGGATGAAGATGAGGAAAGAGCACGGCAGGATGATTTAAAGCTAAAAGAAGAAAAACTAAGATTAGAATTTTTTGAAAAAAAACAAATAAGACAAGAGCAGCAAAGAGCAAAAGTTGAAAATGATAAATTGTTATTTTTAGAAAGACAAAATGTTCGTGAAGCAAAACAAAAATTGAAAGACGAAGAGCAAAAATTAAAAGATATTGAAATTGATAAACAAAAAAAGGAAGAACAAAAATTATATGAAGAAGAGCACAAATTAGAATATCAAGAAAAAAAACTCAAAGAAATAGAACAAAATATAAAAATAGCTGAGACTCAAAGATTGAGAGAGAAAGAAATACAAATATTAAAAGAAGCAGAAGACTTAAGGGAAAAAGAGAAAGAATTTATATTAAAAGAACGACTAGAAATAGAACAGCTTAAGGAATTAAAATTAAAAGACTTTAATCATCGAAAAAAAGAAGAAGAGTTACGATTAAAAGAAGAAGAGACTAAAATAAAAAATTTAGAAGAGAAAAAAGTAATTGAGGCTAGCATTATTGAAGAAAAAAGAATTAAAGATGAAGAAGAAAGAATAAAAGATTGGGAACGAAAATTTGATATGGAGCAAATAAAAAAAGAAGAAGAGTTAATAAAAAAATTTAATGACCAATTAACTAGAGAGAAAGAAGAAAGCGAAAAAATTATAGAATTTAAAAAAGAAGAAAACAAATAATATTAATTAATCAAAGGTTTTCCTGTTAATAAAGTGTGCTTGATTCTATCTTGTGTCTCTTTTGTTTTAATTAACTTCATAAAAGCACCTAATTCAAGTTTAAATAAATCTTCTTCAGATAAAGTTTTATCTATACTGGTGTCACCTCCACTTAGTACGTTGGCTAATTCTATTCCTACTATCATTCCATGATCTAATATTATCTTGTCATTATAAAGTTTTTCTAAAATTTTTATCATCTCTTCTTTAGCTGTATTTCCTGGGAGATTAAATTTTGTCTCTGATGGAGCTTTAAAATCTCTGTTATCTTCTATAATTTTCTTTGAAACTTCTAATAGGCTATTTCTATTCATTATTCTTTTATCTTCTGGTTTTAAATATTTCAATGGTTCGGCTTCTACGGGTGATGTTGCCGTTTTACCATATCCAATGATATCAAATACCTTTAATGACGCATAATTTGGATCCTTTCTAGCTTCATCTGTATCAAGCCACCTAGCCAACATTTCTTTACATCCTCCACCTGCTGGAATTAATCCAACAATAGTTTCAACTAATCCGACAACTATGTTTGTATGTGAGGCTACAAAATTACTATGTACCATAACTTCAAATCCACCACCTAGTGTTAGTCCTGAGGGTGCTGATATAACTGGATGATCTGAATATTTTAGGTGTTTGCATGTTTCTTGAAAATATCTGATAAATTTTTCTATCGACTTAAAATCATTCTTGTTAGCAAAATCCATTGTATAACTTAAATTTACACCAGCAGAAAACTGCATACTTTCATTTATAATTATTAATGGTTTGTCCGTAGCCTTTTTTAAAGCATCCATTGAATCGTAATCAAGAGCATTCGCTTTAGTTGTAAATTCAACAACATTATAATCCTTGAATCTGTAAATTTGAGCAGAATTATTTCCATCGATACTTGTGGCTGTTTTTTTTACTTTTCCTAATGTTTCAATATCGGTATATTTTTGTCTTTCTCCATAAAAATTTTCATCTTTAGTTTTTGCAAGATTTTCTAAAAAGTTATTATCTTGATATTCATCAATCTTATTAAAAAAATTAGCTACACCAATTTCTTCTAACATCTCAAATGGTCCCTTGGCCCAATTAAAGCCTAATCTCATAGCTTCGTCAATGTCATTAAATTCTTTGGTAATATCCGGAACTAAGGACGATGCATATTTAATAATTTTTGAAATAACTGACCAAGCATACTTTCCATACTTATCATCTCTATTAATTAAAGATTTAAGGTCAACTTTTTCAGATTTAATATTTATTTTTTTACTTGGTGAATATTTGGCTGTTTCAAGATTTAATGCTTCCATTACCTTCTTGCCATCAGTCTTATTAACTCTATAAAAACCACCCTTACCTTTTCGACCTGTATATCCTGTTTCTATTAATTTTTTTACTAATGGGATTTCTCTTGCTACTTGGTGAAATTTATCTGTTTCTGGTAGTTCTTTAATAAAACTCTTTAGCACGTCTGCCATTAAGTCTATTCCAATTAAATCATAAAGACCAAATATTCCAGTCTTAGGAATGCCCATTGGTCTTCCAAAAATTGCATCAGCTTCTTCTATTGATAACTTCATTTTAAAAGCTTCTGTCATTGCAATTTGCATCGCATAAACACCCACTCTATTTCCCAAGAATCCTGGGGTATCATTACAAACGATTACACCTTTTCCAAGTTCGGTTTCACAAAAATTTTTTAATGCATTTATTTTTTCTAGATTATTATTTTCATTTTTTACTATCTCTAAAAGACCCATGTATCTAACGGGGTTAAAAAAATGAGTAATACAAAAATCTTTTTTTTCTTCCTCTGATAAATGTTGAGACAAAACTTTAATAGGTATTGATGATGTATTTGAAGAAACTATTGCTCCCTTTTTTCTTTCTTTAAATATTTTTTGATAAATATCGTGTTTAATATCAATTCTTTCTACCACAGCTTCTACCACCCAGTCTGCTTCTTTCACCTCATCAAAATTATCTAAAATATTACCTACTTTAATATTATTTATCTTTGATTTATTTAATAAAAGAGGAGGTTTTGATTTATGAATTCTATCACGTGCTTGTTCGCTTATTTCTGTTTTTAAATCTAATAAAGTTACTGGGATATTTGCATTACATAAGTGTGCTGCAATTCCGCTTCCCATAGTGCCTGAGCCAATAACTACAACTTTTTTTATTTCCATAAATTTTAATTGAGACGAATTTATATTGAAAAAATTAAAGTTAGTAAATGAATTACTGATTAATTCCTCTTAATCTCTCAGATCTTCTTCTTAGTAATTCAGCAGTAACTAAGATTAAAGTAGACATAATAATTAAACAAGTGGCCACTGCTAAAATAGTTGGGCTTAGCTGTTCACGTAAACCAACCCACATTTGAATAGGTATTGTTGTGTTCTCAAGTCCAGCTAAGAACATAACAACTACAACTTCATCAAATGAAGTTACAAATGCAAATAAAGCACCCGAAATTACACCTGGTAAAATTAATGGTAACGTAACTTTCATAAATGTATTGACTGGATTGCTTCCTAGACTCGCAGCTGCTCTGGTTACGCTATGATCAAATCCTGTTAGTGTTGCGGTTACTGTAATTACAACAAATGGTGTTCCTAAAATAATATGAGCCAATATAATTCCTGTAAATGTCGAAGCCAATCCAACCTTGGCCATAAAGAAAAATATTGCTGTTCCAGAAATGATAAGCGGAACTATCATGGGTGAAATTAATACTGCCATGAATGCTGCTTTATGTGGCATGTGTCTGCTACTTAATCCTAATGCAGCAACTGTTCCAAGAATAGTCGATCCGATAGTTGCAAAAAAAGCTATGATAATACTATTTTTTGCAGCAAGTCCCCAAGGATTTTTAGTGCCCCAAATCATATCCTCATACCATCTTAATGAAAATGCATCAGGGTCAAGTGCAATCATTCCTGAAGAAAAATGAATGTATTGTTCAGCATTAAATGAAAGTGGAAATATTACGAATAGTGGTGCTATTAAAAAGAAAAATACCAGCCCACATATTGTTAAATATGTATAGTGCCATATTCTATAGTGTAAAGGTGTGTAACTTGGTAATGACATAAATTTATCCTAGTTTAATATTATCTATCCCTACTAATTTATTATAAAGCCAGTAAATTACTAAAACTCCAGTAAGTAACATTGCTCCTAGTGCCGAGGCAAATGCCCAGTCTAAAGAACTTTTCATATGGTAAGCGATTGTATTACTAATTAATGATCCACTAGCACCACCAACTAGTGCAGGAGTAATATAATATCCAACTGCTAAAATAAATACTAATAATGATCCAGCGCCTATTCCAGGAACTGTTAAAGGAAAATATATTTTTCTAAAGGCAACAAATGGTGTGCCTCCTAAAGATTTTCCAGCTCTCATTAAACTTGGAGATATAGTCTTCATCACACTGTAAAGAGGAAGAACCATAAAAGGTAATAAAATTTGTGTCATAGCAACAAACGTTCCAACAACATTATACATTAATTCTGGTCGCGCATTGTCAGCTGTAAGTCCAAGCATTACTATTAAGTCATTAATAGGACCTTGTTGCTGTAGTAAAACCATCCAACTAGATGTTCTAACAAGTAGTGAAGTCCAGAAAGGTAATAGAACACAAATCATTAATAAATTACTATATTTCATAGGTAAAGTTGCCAATAAATGGGCAATTGGATATGAAAGTATAAAACAAAATATGGTGACAAAAAAAGCCACTTTTAAAGTCCTGAGCCATAAAGTTTTATAAATTTTTCTATTTTCTGGCATTTGAACTATATTTCTGTCTGGATCTAATTTTAGATCAACGCCTTTTAAATATTTGGCATAAGACCATTTAGGAGCAGTATTTTTTAATGCAACCCAATATTCAACATTGTTCCAAATCTTATGAGTTGCCATAAACTGTTCTTTATAATTACCTTTTTCAAATTTTTTAATTTTCCTATTTGTTTTTTTTAATCCACTACTAAAACCAGATTTTTCATAATTTAATCTTTGGTATAATTTTCCTGATTCTTTCGCAATCGCTAGTGGATAGAAATCTTTGTAAAAAGCTTCATATGTAGCTTCATCTGGTAATTCTTTACCATCCCATTTTGCAAGTGCCGCAAAGGTATTGGGCAACTTACTTGTAATCATGCGGTCATCAATACTTCTAAATAACATGTCACCAATAGGCATTAGATAAGTAATCAAAATAAACAAAAACAAAGGTGCCACAAGCAACATTGCTTTAATTTTATTTTTTCTTTCAGCTTTTTTTAAACTGATTTCTAAAGGTATACCGTCTGATGATAAAATTTGTTCTGTGCTCATAATAAAAAAGGGCGGCTAAATAATAACCGCCCTTTCAATAAAATAAAAGTTTAATCTATTATTATTTTACAGTAGCTTTCATAGCTTCCCATTTTTCACCAATTTCATCCTGGTTATCTGCCCAGAATTCAGGGTTCATAAGAGCGTATGATTTAGTGTTCGCAGGTGCTGTTGGCATATGTGGTACCATTACTGTCTTACCATCTTTAAACCAAGGTTCTCCCGCTTCCATGATAGCGATTGAAGATTTTCTCCAAGGAGCGTAAGCAATATACTTCGCACTTCCTGCTAAACCTTCAGTACTTGTCATTTCTCTAAGAACTTTCATAGCTTTACCATTAGCATCGTTAGGTCCACCTTTAACCATAGCGAAATATTCATAGTCAAGAATTTGAGTATCCCATACTTGCGTAATTGGAGTTCCTTCCATTTGCGCATTAAAGAATCTACCATTCCAACCAGTAGCCATGATAACTTCACCATTAGCTAGAAATTCTGGTGGCTGAGCTCCGGCTTCCCAAAATACACATCCGCCTCTTGGATCATCACATAGTGCTTTGATTTTAGCTATCGCTTTGTCAACTCCACCATCTTTTGCAAGTTTATCATAGATTTTAGATCCACCCTTACCAGCTTTTGTACCCATGGCTGCCATAGCAAATTCAATGTTAGACATTGCACCTTTGTAGATAGATCTTTTTCCTGGAAACTTTTTAGTATTAAAAAAGTCTTTCATAGTCTTAGGTTGTTTTTTTGCAAAAACTTCATTGTCATGATTGTATGCAAAATTCCAAGAGTATAAAATGTTTCCTACAGCACATTTAGAAGGCATGCTTGTAAAGAAGTCATCTGAAGCTTTAGTTCCATCTGGAGCAGGTGCGAAGTCTTTGTCGAAATCGAATTCAACAAAAATACCCTCGTCACATCCAATGATAGTGTCTTTTGCGTACACATCAATGATGTCCCAAGTGATTTTTCCAGCTTCTTTTTGTGCTTTAATCTCTGATAATCCACCTGTGTAGTCTACCCAGTTAACAGGTATTCCAAGTTTTTTAGCAGTAGGATCGCCGTACCCTAATCTTTGACTTTCAGTGTAAGCACCACCCCAAGACACTACAGTAACTGCAAATGCTGAAGTTGTGACAGAAAGTACGAAAGATAGAGCAAGTAATAATTTACTTAATTTTTTCATTTTCTCTCCTATTTAACGTTAACGTTTTATTAAAGTGACACTAAAACAATATAGATGCGTTTAGTCAACAGCTGATTGTGGCTAATTTGCCTTTATTTGTCGGAGAGATTACGTTTTTTTACTTTATTTTTTTGGGATATTATATTTTTTTTACTTTGGATCTAGAGCTCTACTATCTTTTATATTCCACCCAACATTAATATCATTGCCTAATTTAATATCTAAATTAGATGTGCTATTAGGAATTTTTAAAATAAATTGATCATTTTCTAATAAGTTAATTCTAACTCTTGTATGATCACCATGGTAGATAACTTCTTTAATTTTTCCTTTATAATTATTATCCATTTTATCTTCTGGATTAATTAAAGCTCGTTCAGGTCTTAATGATACAGTTGTTTTTTCTCCTTTGGATTTAACAGAAATTGGCTTTGCTAAGATTTCAGTACCATTGATTAATTTAACTTTACAGGTATCACCTGTAATATCGCTAACTGTTCCATCAAATGTATTATTTTCTCCAATAAATTCTGCTACAAAAGAATTAACAGGTCTTTCATATAGTTCGTCTGGACTTGAAAGTTGTTGAACTTTACCATCGTTGAATACTGCAATACGACTTGACATTGTTAATGCTTCCGTTTGATCGTGAGTTACATAAACTACTGTTACACCTATACTTTCGTGAATATGTTTAATCTCATACTGCATACTTTCTCTTAAATTTTTATCTAATGCTCCAAGTGGCTCATCCATTAATACAACTTGTGGATCAAATACTAATGACCTTGCAACTGCAACTCTTTGTTGTTGACCTCCCGATAGCTGCATTGGCATTCTTGCTTCAAATCCTTGAAGAGATACCATTGATAAAGCTTTATCGATTTTTTTATCTGCTTCATCTTTTGGAATTTTTCTAACTCTTAATGGAAATGCTAAATTTTCATATACAGTCATATGAGGGAACAAAGCATAGTTTTGAAATACCATTCCTATTCCTCTTTTATGAGGTGGAATGTTTGAAATTGGATTACCGTCTAAATAAATTTCTCCGTGTGTTGGAGTTTCAAATCCTGCTAACATCATTAGACATGTTGTTTTACCAGAACCAGAGGGTCCTAACATTGTTACGAATTCACCCTCAGCAATATCTAGTTGTAAACCTTTAACAACTAATATTTTTCCATCGTAGCTTTTATCTACGTTATCAAATTTTACGAATTCATTATTTTTTGACATATTTTTTCCAGAGGATTTAAAACATTTGTAGAGTTTTTTATCAAGTTTTTTTATTTAAACTATTTAATATATAAATCTTTTGAAAAATCGCAGAATAACTCGCACCCTCTGTCAGTTATTCGTATCGCTTCTGATGCTTCAACTCCCCAATCACCAAATTGCATCACAGCAATCATGTGAAAAGTTACATTTGGTTCTAAAATTGTCATATCACCTTTTGAGATATTTAAAGTATGTTCACCCCAGTCTGGTGGATAACCAATACCAATTGAATAGCCAGTTCTAGATGTTTTTTCTATTCCGTATTTATCTAGTATTTTCCAAAATGCTTGAGCAACATCATCAGCAGTTTTTCCAGGTTTTGCAACATCGATACCAGCCTGTAATGCTTCATTTGTTTTATTCATCGTATCAATTTTTATTTGGTCCGGTTTTCCAAGTAAAACTGTTCTAGCCATTGGGCAGTGGTATCTTTGATATACGCCTGAAAGCTCTACAATTGTAGCTTCTCCTTCAACAAATTTATCTTGCGTTGCCGTTAAATGAGACGCTGAAGTTCCCTTTCCTGTTGGTAATAAAGTGGCAATACTTGAATACTCTCCACCAAATTCTGGGGTTCCATAAAATAAGGATTTTTGAATTTCTCCTACAGCATCGCATTGTCTTACACCAGGGTTTATTACATCAATCGCCGTTAGCATTCCTTTTTGAGAAATAAGTGCTGCTGATTTCATAAGTATAATTTCTGCATCAGATTTTATAACTCTTGCCCAATTAACTAACCTTTCTGAATCTTTTAGTTTTGCGTTTGGCAATCCTTGTTTAATTTTTTCATAGCAATAAGCAGTGAAGTAATGACTATCCATCTCCAATCCAATTGTAAGCTTGTCCCATTTTTTCTCTTTAATAATATCTACCAGATTATCGTAAGGATGAAGTGGCCACGTGTGAATATACTTTTCATCATAAACTAAAATATTTTTATCTTTTAAATAAGTTTTTATGTAAGCACCACCCGAGTCTTGTTTTCTAACCCAACACAATGGCTCTTCAGCATTAACGTGAACCACTACTGCTTGAGCATAGTAAAATGACCAAGCATCATATCCTGTAAGATAATTCATATTAGCTGTATCGTGAGAAATTAATAATTCTATGCCTTTATCTTGCATAGATTTTTGAACTTTTTTTAATCTAGCCTTGTATTCTTCTTTACTAAAATTCATATTTTAATAACTGTTAATTTTCTTAGGAAATTTTTTACTTTTAACTTCATTTTTATATTTAATTATAGCGGTATTTATTTGTTTTGTAATATTTACAAACCTCTTAACAAATCTAACATTTATTGGATTTAATCCAATTAGATCATCAGTAACTAAAACTTGACCATCACAATTAACTGATGCTCCTATCCCAATAGTTGGAATTTTTATAGTTTTTGTAATTTCTTTTGCTAATGAACTTTCTACACATTCTAATACGATAGAAAAAACACCTAATTCCTCTAAAATTTTAGCATCTTTTAAAATATTTTTTCTTTCAGTTATTTTTTTTCCTTTAGCCTTAAAATTTTTAGCTGACTGAGGGAGGACTCCCAAATGTCCCATTACTGGAATTTTATTTTTAATCAATGTTTTGATTATATGGTATATTTTTTTACCACCTTCTAATTTAACTGCATCACATTTAGTTTTTAAAATAATTGCTTTTGCATTCTTTAGAGCTTCTGAATTATTTCTATAAGTATTATGGGGCATATCAACAACCATGAGGCTATTCTTTATTCCCATTCTCACACTCTTAGAATGTTCAATCATTATATTTAACGTTACACTTCTTGTTGATTTATAATTATACAAAACAGACCCCAGAGAATCTCCCACTAAAACGATGTCACAATGTTTGTCTATAATTTGTGCAATATTTTTAGAATAAGCTGTTAAGCAAATAATCTTGGCTTTATTTTTCTTTTTAAAAATTTCTAAAAATTTACTTTTCATTCAAATGTCACCGTCTTCATGTATTTCCTATGTTGCTCTATTGCAGTAAAAATTTAATGACCAATCAATGCTCTTGGCTTTAATCATTGAGTGTAAGCATTTCATAATACTTTATATTCTATAGTGAATTATTACTCTAATTCAATAGTACTGGGTGGCTTTGAAGTAACGTCATAAACTACTCTATTAATGCCACTAATATTGTTGATAATTTGATTTGAGATTGACTGCATAAAGCCTTTTGGAAAATCAAAAAAGTCAGCTGTCATTCCATCTTCAGAGGTAATTGCTCTTAATAAGCAAATATGTTCATAAGTACGATTATCACCCATAACACCAACAGTTTTTACAGGCAGCAGAGCTGCATAAGCTTGCCAAATTTTATGGTATAAACCATGGTCACGTAAAGCTTTAATAAAATAAAAATCTGCTTCTTTTAGAATTTTAATTTTTTCATTAGTTATTATACCTGGCATTCTTATTGCTAAACCAGGGCCTGGAAATGGGTGTCTAGATATTATATCTTTTGATAAATTAAGCTCTAATCCTAATTTTCTAACTTCGTCTTTAAATAAAAATTTAAGAGGCTCAACTAATTTTAATTTCATTCGTTTAGGAAGGCCTCCCACATTGTGGTGGGATTTTATTTTTGATGTTTGGCTGCCAGTTACCGATTTACTTTCAATTAGATCTGGATAAAGAGTTCCCTGAGCTAGAAATTTTACATTTTTAATTTTTTTTGCATATCTTTCAAATATTTTAATAAATAAATTTCCAATAATTTTTCTTTTTTTTTCAGGATCAGAAACATTGGTGAGTTTTTTAATGAATTCTTTTTCAGCGTTGACATATAATAAATTCATCTTTAATTTTTTCTTAAATGTATTAACAACTTGCGTTTCTTCATTTTTTCTTAACAATCCATTATTAACAAATATGCATGTTAAATTTTTTCCTATAGCTTTACTTAAAAGTTGTGCAACCACACTACTATCAACTCCACCTGATAGACCACAAATTACCCTGTTATCACCTACTTGATCTTTAATTTCTTTTATTAATTTTAATTTTTGATCTTTAGAGGACCAATTTTTTTTAATCTTACAAATAAGAAAAAGAAAATTATGTAATAAAATTTTTCCGTTGGGGGTGTGTGTTACTTCAGGGTGAAACTGAACACCATAAAAATTATCTTTAGTATTTTCGATTATTGTTAATTTGGAAGTTTTTGTTGAAGCGACTATTTTAAATCCTTTAGGCATTTTAGAGACTTGATCAGCATGACTCATCCAAACATTACTAATATTTTTGTTATTAAAAAAATTTTTAGTTAAAATGCTATTTGAAACTTTAGTTATAGTTGCAAGACCAAACTCTCTATGTTTTGACTTATTAACTCTTCCACCTAATTCTTTTGATAATATTTGATGTCCAAAACATATGCCCAAGACTGGTATGCCTAGTTTTAAGATTTTTTTATCAAATTTTAATTTATCATTTTCATAAACATTAAGAGGGCCACCAGAAAATATTATTCCACCCGTATTCTGTTTGACAATCTTATTGATATTAATTTTTTTATGACTAATAATTTCTGAAAAAACTCCAAATTCTCTTATTCTTCTCGCAATTAATTGTGTAAATTGAGACCCATAATCTATTATTAGTATTTTACTTAAATTGTTACTAAGACTCATTTTTTGGTTCTAAATTCTCTAAAGACTCTAAAATTAAAATTTTTTTATCACATAGTTGGTTACAAATTTTAGTAAAATTTTTTGCTAATTCTTTAACTTTTGAATAATTAGATTTTTTTAACTCTATTTCCATTAGTAAGTAGTTTGCTTCCTCATTTTTTGGATCTAATAGAAGTACAGTATTAATATTTTTTTCTTCTTCTCTCTTATTTTCTTCAAATTTATAAATTTTAGCTAAATATAAGTATGAGTCCTGATCTTTGGGATTAAAAACAATACTTCTTTGAAATAAAAATTTTGATTCTTCATATTTTTTTTCTTTATATTTAATTTTTCCTTCCTCAAAAAAAATACTTTCTGCTAAAACTGAACTTATCAAAGTTGCAGATATAATAAAAATTGAAGTTAATTTATTTATTTTGATCATTAATATTTATTCTCATTTTTTACTTCATCAACATTATGAACCATACTTTCATAAAAACCTGCTTTAGTTATTTTTACAAAATTTGGTTTATTTTTGAGATTGGCTACTGTCTTTGAGCCAAGATATCCCATAGATGATTTTAGTCCACCTATTAATTTAAAAATTATACTTTTAACATCACCCTTATATTTAACAAAACCTTCCACACCTTCGGGCACATACTTAGATACATCTTTTTGCTTTGTTTGAAAATATCTGTCGGCAGATCCTTTATTCATTGCGCCAACAGACCCCATGCCTCTAAAGCTTTTAAATAATTTTCCATTTTTTTTAATTAGTTTACCGGGTGTTTCAGCGCTACCTGCAAATAAAGATCCTATCATCACTGCATCTGCACCAGCAGATAATGCTTTAGCAATATCGCCTGAGTATTTAATTCCACCATCTGAAATAATTTTTGTTTTAATATTTTTTATACCTTTCTTTACATCAATTATTGCACTTAACTGAGGCACGCCAATACCAGCTACTAATCTAGTTGTGCAAATTGATCCAGGGCCAATCCCAACTTTTACAATATCTACTCCTAGCTTCATTAAAAATTTAGCAGCTTTGGCTGTTGCAATATTTCCTGCACATAAAGTTGTTTTATTCGTTTTTAATTTTTTTATTACTTTTATCATTTCTGCAACTTTTTTACTGTGGCCATGTGCAGTATCTACTACAATTAAATCTACTTTTTCTTTTAAAATTGCTGTTGCTCTTTTTAATTCTAAAGGACCAGCTCCAACTGCTGCCCCAACTGACAGTTTTAATTTTTTTACTTTCTTAATTTCTTCAATTTGTTTTTTAATATCTAAATTTCTATGTATAACCCCAATACCACCAGCTTTTGCTATGGCAATAGCCATTTTACTCTCAGTTACCGTGTCCATTGCAGATGATAATAAGGGAATTTTTAGTGTTAGATTAGGTGATAATTTTGTGCTCGTATTTACTTCAGAAGGTAAAACTTCTGAGTATTTTGGTACCATTGTTACGTCGTCAAAGGTGAGTGCTTCTTTTATAGGATCCATAATGATTTATATATGATTCCTTTTATAAATAAAGTCTCTATCTTAATATTTTACAAATAATAAAACTTTCCTTAGATTCTTTTCTACTGGCTTTGGGCTTAAATACCTTTACTTCTTTAAAAATTGTTTTTCCTAAGGCAACTATCTCATTAAATGATGAGCCTAAGAATATTTTAGAAACAAAGCGTCCTTCTTTAACTAACATTTCCTTAGCAAAGTTCATCGCTTCCATTGCTAGTTCTCCTGTATAAATTGCATCAATATCTTTTATACCTGTTGTATTAACAGCCATATCAGACACAACAACGTCAACTTTTGATTTGAAAAATCCTTTAATCTTTGCCTGAGAATTTAACTCCGTAAAATCACCTTTAATTTGGATTGTATTGTCAATTTCTTCCATACCTTTTATATCAATTGAAACTAATCTTCCACTCTTTACAGTTCTTGCGATATATTGAGACCAACTACCCGGTGAGGCTCCTAAATCAATTACAGATATTCCATTTTTTAATATCTTAAATTTTTCATCAATCTCAATTAATTTATAAGCTGATCTTGCTCTATAGCCATCTACTTGAGACTGCCTAACATAAATGTCTCTTTTTTGTTTGTTGATCCAGTTTTTAGAAATTCTATTCTTTTTCAATTAATGACCAAATCTTAAACTTTTGGATAATACTTTTTTTTGAATAGATTGAATCTTAATTTTAACTTCTTTATCCAATCTCATATCTTTATCACCATCCCAAATTCCTGCAGCTAAATGCATAATTCCAATTTGATAATTTGGCAAATAAGGTTCAACAAATGTATTATTTGTTTCATCAAATTTAGGTAACAAATTACTAGCAATCCAATTACAGTTTAATGGCAAAAATTCAGTCTCTAATTCGTCTATATACACTGACATGTTGATAGCAAGGCCTTCTGAGCCAAAAATATTTCCACTTTTTAAAGTTTGTTCAAGATTTTTTTGCCAAGAGGTCCAACCGGGAGAATTTTTTTCTAGTGAAAAAACTCCAATATTTATGTGTGGAACAAAAGCTAGTTTTCTTGCTTTTCTAATTCCTATCTTTGATTTGATTGCATGTTTAAAATTTTGAGACTTAATTATTGCTACTTTTCCAAATAACCAATTTACTTTTGACATTATTTTATATCCTGGTCCCAATGTTTGGGTAATTCCTAATTTACCATCTTCACAAGCTTTAAAATATAATTCAACAGAGTTCCAGTCATTCACCCAAGCATCACAGTCAATCCATAAATATTTTTCATAATTTGGAAAATATTTAGGAAGAAAGGCTCTTGATACTTGACTCTTTAACCACTCTCGTCCCTTAACTTTAAATGCAGGAACATCAATGTCCCATTCTGCTGATTTAATTTCATCAACTTTTTTTGATAAAATATTCTTTTGTTCTTCTGATAAACCAGCATCTAGAATGCAAATTGCTATATCTTTACTTTTTTTAAAGCTTTTAATAGAATCAACTAGTTCATTAAGTAAATTGAAATAATTTGAGTCAGCCAATGAAACGATTACATTTTTTTTCATTTATAAAATATCTTCTAAATCATCATTTTCATTTTTTTCAGTAACAATATTTTTTTTTTTTTTTATATTTTTATAATGAAAATAACTTACTGGAATTAAGCATAAATATAAAAAAATGCTTATTACTAACACTTTAAATGTGTAAACTAATAATGCACCAAAAAATAAGACTATTCCAAATAATAAAAATTTTGTCATAGATCTTGGGATAACTATTCTTTTAAATGAATACGTCGGAACTATACTTATCAATAATATTGAAACTATAATAAAGAATGCAGGCACTATTAGGTCATAATTAATTTTGAAAAAAATTTCTCCCAATCCACTAAAGCTTAAGACTAAAGGCATTAAAACAATAATCCCCCCAGCTGGTGCTGGCACACCTTCAAAAAAATTGTCTTTCCAAGATGGTTCTTCTTCAGAATTGACATTGAATCTAGCAAGTCTTAAAGCAACACAAACTACATACATCAAACAAACAAACCAACCCAATTTGTCTAAGTATTGTAAACTCCAAAAATACATTATAAATGCAGGAGCTACACCAAAACTAATTACATCTCCTAGGGAATCAAGCTCTTTACCCATTTTAGATGTTCCTTTAATTAATCTTGCTATTCTTCCATCTAAGGCATCCATTAAACCTGCAAATAATATTGCGATTATAGCTAGTGCAAACTTTCCATCTAAAGCAAACTTAATTGAGGTTAAACCAATACAAACTCCAATCAATGTAATTGCATTAGGAAGAATCATTCTTGCTTTTTTGTCAGAAACTATTTTAAAATTATTTTTAGGTTGTTCCATAAGCTATCTTTTAGCTAATAATGTTTCACCAGCAATTGTCTTTTGTCCCACTTTTACTAAAGTTTCATAATTTTCAAAATAAATATCTGCTCTACTTCCAAATCTAATCATTCCAATTCTTTCACCTTGTTGAAGTTGTTGATCTTTACTAGATTCACAAACAATTCTCCTAGCAATTAGACCAGCAATCTGAACTACAATAACATCTTCACCCTGATTGTTTATTATCTTATAATAATTTCTTTCATTATCTTCACTTGCTTTATCAAAAGATGCATTTAAAAATTTTCCTGGTTTATAAAGTATTTCTGAAATTTTACCTTCACAAGGTGTTCTATTAACATGACAATCAAAAACATTCATAAAGATACTTATCTTTGTAAATTTTTTACCTTCTAAGTCTAGTTCCTTTGGTCCATCAACTTCGTGTACCATTAAAACTTCTCCATCTGCTGGGCTTGTTAAATAATCATCACTATTTATTGAAATTCTTTCAGGGTCTCTAAAGAAATAATAGACCCACACAGACAATACAAAACCAATTAATCCTAAAAAAGTGCTCAAAAAATATAAAATGATTGTTATAAAGATAGCTATGGCTAAAAATTTATATCCTTCTGAATGAATTTTTGGAAAAATCTTCTCTAACATAAGCTTCTATTTGATAATTTTTTATTAATATGTATATAAAGCACTAAATTACAATTACTAATATATATTATTCAAATATGGCCAAAATTAAGGTTAAAAACCCAGTTGCCGAACTTGATGGTGATGAGATGACAAGAATAATATGGGAGTTTATCAAAGGTAAACTTATTCTTCCATATTTAGATTTGGGCATAGAATATTTTGATTTAGGCATGAAAAGTCGAGATAATACTAATGACCAAATAACAGTAGACTCAGCTGCTGCTATCAAAAGAATTGGCGTTGGTATTAAATGCGCAACAATTACCCCCGATGAAGCAAGAGTTGAAGAATTTGATTTAAAAAAAATGTGGAGATCTCCTAATGGAACTATAAGAAATATTATAGGAGGAACCGTATTTAGAGAACCCATAGTTTGTAAAAATATACCGAAATTAGTTCCTTCATGGACTGACCCTGTAATTATTGGAAGACATGCATTTGGAGATCAGTATAGAGCAACAGATTTTAAGGTTCCCGGAAAAGGTAAAATGGAAGTTAAATGGACAGCAGAAGATGGTAGCCAAGAGATAAAGTATGAGGTTTTTAATTTTCCTGGACCTGGAATTGCTTTATCGATGTACAATTTAGATAAATCAATAGAGGACTTTGCAAGATCTTGCTTTGGATATGGTTTAATTAAAGGATGGCCTGTTTATCTATCTACAAAAAATACAATTTTAAAACAATATGATGGACGTTTTAAGGATATTTTCCAAGATATTTTTGAAAAAGAGTTTAAAACAAAATTTGAAAAATTAAAGATTACATACGAACACAGGCTAATCGATGACATGGTAGCCTGTGCAATGAAATGGAGTGGTAAATATATCTGGGCTTGTAAAAATTACGATGGTGACGTTCAATCAGATACTATGGCGCAAGGTTATGGGTCTTTAGGATTGATGACTAGTGTTCTACTAACTCCAGATGGAAAAGTAATGGAAGCAGAGGCAGCACATGGTACAGTCACAAGACATTATAGAATGCACCAACAAGGTAAGGAAACCTCTACAAATCCAATTGCATCAATATTTGCTTGGACCAGGGGTCTTGCTCATAGAGGAAAATTAGATGGAAATGAAGAGCTAATTAATTTTTCAAAAACTTTAGAAAATGTTTGTATTGATTGTGTTGAAAATGGATCAATGACTAAAGATTTAGCAATTTTAATTGGACCTTCAAGTAAATATCTAACTACTAAAGGTTTTTTAGATGAATTAGATGGTCAGCTTAAAAAAAAACTTAATTAATTAATTTTTTAATACTTTCAAAAGACTCTTGAATTTTATCAGGTAATGTTCCACCAGCTTGTGCAAAGTCAACTCTTCCTCCTCCACCCTTACCACCAATGATCTCAGAGCCAACCCTAACAATTCTAACAGCATCAAATTTACTTTCTAATGTTTTGGTAACACCTACAGCTAAGCCAACTTTATTATCGTTAATTGCATAAATTATTATTAATCCTTCACCAATTTCTTTTTTTCCTTGATCAATCAACATACGTAAATCTTTAAATGGTAAGTCTAAAATATTTTGAAACCTAACCTTAATCCCATTAATGACTAGATCGTTAATTATATTCTTTGTTTTATCCTTTAAGATTGAACCAACCGAAAGTTGATCAAATTGTTTATTAAGGTCTTTTATTAAGGCCACTTGATCGTTATTTTGAAGGTTTGGTTTTCCACCTAATTTGATAATTCTTGATGTCAGTTCTTTTAAAGTATCTTCATTTTTCTTATTTGACAGATTAGACAGATTTTCTTTGTCTTTTAAAAAGACCTCTAATTGAGTGTCTCTTAATGCTTCAATTCTTCTTACACCAGACGCTATAGATGATTGGCTTACTATCTTAAATTTTCCAATATCTGCTGTATTTAAAACGTGTGTACCACCACATAATTCAGTTGAAAAAAATTGACCCTCTTCATCTCCCATAGATAGAACCCTGACCTCATCACCATACTTTTCTCCAAATAAAGCTAGAGCACCATTCTTAACCGCCTCTTTAGGTGTCATTATTCCTGTTTTGACATCAAATTTTTTTTGAATTATTGAATTAACAAGAAACTCAACTTTTTTAATCTCTTCCTCTGAAATAGGTTTCATGTGACTAAAGTCAAATCTCAATCGATCAGACTGTACCAATGATCCTTTCTGAGTTACGTGTTTACCTAAAACCCTTCTTAAAGACTCGTGTAATAAATGAGTAGCAGAATGATAAGCTCTAATGCTATTTCTTTTTAAAATATCTATTTTTAATTCAACACTATCATTTAGCTTAATTGAACCTTTTTTAACTTTTCCATAATGTGCAAATAAATCTCCTAGTTTTTTTTGAACATCTAAAACCTCGAATTCAAAATTTTCATTTAAAATTATTCCTGTATCAGCTACCTGTCCTCCAGACTCAGCATAAAAAGGTGTTTGATTTGTAATTATAATTCCTTCATCATTTTCTTGTAGACCTTTGACCTCTTTATTATCCTTAAGAATTAAAGTTATTACACCTTCTGCTTTATTTGTGGCATATCCTAAAAAATCAGTTGCACCTAAACGACCTTTTATATTAAACCAGATTTGATCTAGTGAACTATCTCCTGATCCTTTCCAATTTTTTTTTGCTAATTCTTTACTTTTTTTCATTAATAAATCAAATCTTTTATCATCTACTGTTAATGATTTATTTTTTAAAATATCTGCCGTTAAATCTAATGGAAAACCAAATGTATCATAAAGTTTAAAGGCAACTTCACCTGGTAATACTTTTTTTACTTTAGTTATTTCTTCATCTAATATTTTTATTCCCCTATCTAATAAAACTAAAAACTTTTCCTCTTCTGTTTTTAAAGTTTCTTTTATTAATGACTGTGCTCTTTCTAATTCAGGATAATTATTTGACATCTCTTCTAATAATGTTTTAAAAATATCATAGAAAACTGGCTTCTTAGAACCTAACAAATGTGAATGTCTCATGCCGCGTCTCATAATTCTTCGAAGTACATATCCTCTCCCTTCATTCGATGGCAAAACTCCTTCTGCTAATAAAAAAGAGCTTGCACGTAAATGATCAGCTATAACCCTAAAACTAGATTGGTTAGCTTCGTTTTCTTTAACATTCAACGAATCTGATGCTGATTGAATTAATTTTTTGAAATGATCTGTTTCATAGTTGTCATGCGTTCCTTGCAACAGTGCCACTATTCGTTCAAGACCCATGCCAGTATCTACAGATGGTTTTGGAAGATCGATCCTTTTATCTTTTGAAATTTGCTCGTATTGCATGAATACTAAATTCCATATTTCAATAAACCTATTACCATCTTCATTTTTAGTACCAGGTAGTCCGCCTTCTAAATGATCACCATGGTCATAAAAAATTTCTGAACAAGGTCCACATGGTCCAGTATCTCCCATAGACCAAAAATTATCTGTTGTTGCTATCTTGATTATTCTATCATCGCTAAAACCAGCTATTTTCTTCCAATAGTTAAAAGCTTGCTCATCATCATGATACACAGTTACGTAGAGACGATTTTTATCAATTCCAAACTCCTTAGTTATTAGATTCCACGCATATGTAATGGCCTGTTCTTTGAAATAATCACCAAAGGAAAAGTTTCCTAGCATTTCAAAAAATGTGTGGTGTCTTGGTGTGTAGCCAACATTTTCAAGATCATTGTGCTTTCCACCTGCACGCACGCACTTTTGAGAAGTGGTTGCTCTTACATAGTCTCTTTTCTCTAATCCAGTAAATACATTTTTGAACTGCACCATACCAGAATTAGCAAACATTAATGTTGGGTCATTATTTGGAACTAAATTACTAGACTCAATTATCTTATGATCATTTTTTTCAAAATAATCTAGAAATACATTTCTTATTTCATTTAAAGATTTGTCAGCCATACTTTTAAAATACAGCTTATTTATTTGTTGTCTAGGTAAGTGTAAGGGGGAAAAGGTGCTTAAATTAGGCACTTGAGGAACACACTACCTCACACTACCTGGCACTAGCTCACACTAGTTATGCGGACGATTTAAAATTTATAAAAAATTAATCACATAAAGATTCACTAAAAATGTCTCTTAAACTCGATACCAAACTCGACACAAAAGAGATAAATCAAATAGCCAATTCTAGCACCTAGACACTTATATATGGTTTTGTTAAGCTTAATCTATGAAAAGAGATGGCTTCACTCTAATAGAACTTTTAGTCGTAGTAGCTATCATCGGTATTCTCGCTGCTGTAGGTGTGGTTGCTTATAATGGTTATACTGCAAGTGCTAAAAAAACAGTCGTAAAATCAAATCTTAATACAATTGTTAGATATATAAAAGCAGAAATGTCAAAATGCTCTGTTGGTATTGAAATGGAAGCTTATGAGAAAAAAATAGGCTCACCATATTCTTGTTCTCAAGTTTTTTCAGGTGGAACAGAAAATGCATTTAGCAATGCTATGAATACTATAACTGAACTCCATTTCAAAGGTGTAAAAAATCCTTTCAATAATAATGAGTTAATGGTTCACCAACGATGGAATAAATCTGGACAAGGAATGCCTACTATTGATCAAGTTGGTAGAATTCACTGTAAATGGGATGCTGCTGATGCAAATGGAACTTGGGATAATTTTATGAAAAATAATATAGGTGGTTGTGATGCAAGATATGGAACTGGAAACAATGATACTACGACTGTTTATTTTGATACTATTTCTGATTACGATTATCATAGAGCTAATTGGAAATAACTAATTATGAATCATAAAGCCTTCACTCTAATAGAACTCCTAGTCGTAGTAGCGATCATCGGTATCCTCGCTGCCGTAGGAGTAGTTGCTTATAATGGGTATACGGGTGCTGCGAAAGTTAATGTTGTAAAAAGTAACTTTAAAACAATCTACAAAAAAATATCAACGCAAATATTAGAATGTGAAATAAATGATAGTGTTAAACTAATGAAGACTTGGAACAATACCACTATATATGACGTGGATTGCAATTCACCAGATGGATCAGGTAAAGATAATTATCTTTTGTATGTAAATCATGTAATTTTTGACCTGATTAATTCTGGTTTTAAGAATCCTTACGGCGATCAAAGTGGTGGAACTATAGGAGTAGATACTGCTTATGTCATAAGAAGTAATTCTCTAGCTACACAAGATAACATAATTGGTTTTGTTGTTTTAGATTCTCAAAGATCAAATTCATCAAAAGTAATTTTGCACACATGTTTTCGAACTCCATGTAGTAATTCATCTAACAGATTATACAAAGAAATTTCTCTACCTTAATTAAAATGAACCGCAAAGCCTTCACCCTTTTTAGATTAAATAATAATCTAGGCTAAACTCGACACTAACTCGACACAGAAGAGATAAAGCAAGATTTGAGGATGAGTGTTGTTGAATAAGCGTTGGTATTCCTAAACATAGTAAGGGAAAAAAGGCGCTTAAATTAAGCGCCTTTTAATAACTAAAGATGACTTTACTTTAACTAATCTTTTTTGGGTGGTATAACTTCTTCATTGGTTTCCACCTTAGGGTCTTCTATTTGATCTTTTGCAGCTTTTTCTGGATCAAGCGGATTTCCCTCAATTTTTTTTGCTATTACTCCAGCTTTTTCTCTTATTGCCATTTCTATCTCTGCAGCAATCTTAGGGTTTTGCTCTAAATAAATCTTAGCATTTTCTCTACCTTGGCCAATTTTTTCACCTTTATATGCATACCAAGCACCAGATTTTTCAACAATCTCAGCTTTTGCTCCAAGGTCAACTAATTCACCTACTTTACTAATACCTTTTCCATACATAAGGTCAAATTCTACAACTTTAAATGGAGGTGCTACTTTATTTTTAACTACTTTAACCCTTGTTGAGTTACCAATAATTTCATCACCATCTTTGATGGCACCAATTCTTCTGATGTCCATTCTTACTGATGAATAAAACTTAAGTGCATTTCCACCTGAAGTGGTCTCTGGACTTCCAAACATAACCCCTATCTTCATTCTAATTTGATTTATAAAAATCATCATAGTATTTGTGCTTGAGATTGAACCTGTTAACTTTCTTAAAGCCTGACTCATTAATCTTGATTGAAGTCCTACATGGTGATCTCCCATTTCTCCTTCAATTTCTGCTCTAGGGGTTAATGCCGCAACTGAATCAACAACAATTACAGAAATGGAACCTGATTTAACTAACGTGTCAGCGATTTCTAATGCTTGTTCCCCTGTATCTGGTTGTGAAATTAATAATTCTTCTGTATTTACACCAAGCTTTTTTGCATAAACTGGGTCTAAAGCATGTTCCGCATCTATAAATGCACATATTCCACCTGTTTTTTGAGCTTCAGCTAAAACTTGTAGGGCTAGGGTTGTTTTTCCAGATGATTCAGGACCATAGATTTCAATTACCCTCCCTTTAGGTAAGCCACCTATCCCAAGCGCAACATCTAAACTTAATGAACCCGTTGATACTGATTCAATGTCCATTGCTCTTCTTTCACCAAGTTTCATTACAGAGCCTTTTCCAAAATTGTCTGTAATTTGTGCTATTGCTGCGTCTAAAGCTTTGATTTTTTCATTGCCTTCAGCTTGCTGTGCTTTTGTAGTTTTAACTACTTTTAATTTGTTTTTATTCATTTTATGCCTTTTTTATTAAATAATTAGTGATCGAATCGTGTTTTAAATGTACACATTTTGTTCTTTTTATCAATAGTTAATTTTAAAAAAAAAAATTGGCTTTATTGCTTAAGTTTTAGATGACTACTATTTAATCGGCCAATAGATTTTAGAATATTAAATTGAGCAAGCAGATAATTTCTTTCTGAATTTGCTAAAGCAATTCTAGAATTGAGTAAAATAGAGTTAGATTGAATAACATCTAGAGTAGATCTTCCAAGTCCCGATTCATACTCAACTGTTATTCCTTCATTTGCAATTTCTGCAGCTTTAACTTGAGACTTAACTGAATTCAATAAACTTTTTGAAGATTGAAGTGTAGACCATGAGATTGCTACATCGCTCTTATTAGTTTTTGTAACACTAGCTAATAATAATTTTTTTCTACTTTGTAAGTTTCGGCTTTTACTCAATAAAGCTCTATTTTTTCCTCCAGAAAATACTGGCCATGTAACAGTTGCTCTTAAAGTGCTCTTATTACGCTCATCATATGATGAGCTCAAATCTTGGGATCTAGAATTTTCATAAGAAAGTTTTGCAGAGGGTGATAAATCAGATTGTGAAATAAGAACATCTTTTTCTGATTGTTCATATTCTAACTTTGCTATAATTAATTCAGGATTATATTTTTTTGAAGTATTAATTGCATCATTCAGGCTATCTGGAAGCATATGGTTAATATCAAAATCTTTATTTAAACTATTAGTGTCTGCAATCGGTCCAATTACATTTTCATAATTCAACTTGTTTGATACGATCTCATTTTGGGATTGAATAAAATTTGCTTGAGCCTCAGCTAAAGAGGACTCGGATTGAGCCAAATCAGATAAAGTAATTTGTCCTCTTTCAAGTCTAGCTCTATTAGTTTCAACTTGTCGTTCTAACAAATTAAAATTACTTTGATTGATCTTTAATTTTTCATTAGCTAATATTAAACCTGAGTAGGCTTCAATTGCTTTTAATAAAACTTCTTGTTCTTTTTTTAACAATTTTATAGCCGCAAGGTTAATTCCAATTTTGTTTTTTTGAACATCTGCATTTCTACCGAAGTCTATTAATGTCTGTTCGATTTTTATAGATTGAGTAAAGGGATCAACATCATTAACTGAAACTTCAGCTCCTGCTCTATTAGTTAGCTTATCAGTATCTTCTTGGCTTTTACTTCCCGAAATCGTGACTGAAGGCAGGTAACTACTTTTTGAAATTTTTAAATCTTCTTCTGAAATATTAATATTTTCTCTCTCAGCATTTAAATCAGTATTGTTTTTATAAGCTTCCGTAAGAGCTTCAAATAAAGTGACTGCCAAGACATGTTGGTTTAAGAATAAAACTGAGAACAGTATTAAAATTGTTTTTTTCATTATTTTTTAAATTTTATCTTTTCAATCTGATGATTGCTATTTAAATTTATTATTATAGATGAACTTTTTACTGTATCTTTAAACATTTGTTGAGTAATTCTTTGATATGTTTGCATAAAATTTATTACATCCCCACTGCTCATAATTTTTAAATTTTTCTTATTTTTTGTTTGAACCCAAAGCTTTCTCTCTTGTTTTATTCTCCACCTCCTTAATAAATTAAAGTTTTTAGCTTTTAGATATAATAGACCGTCTAATTGGTTAAATAATGTCTTATATTTATTTTTCAACTGATTATTAACATGAGTTCTCCATTTGGCTTCTTGGTCATATACTTTTTCAAGTGAGTTAATTGGTTTTTTGAGTTGGCTGCTTGATTGAGCTCTTGCTCCAACACACCAGCCTTCAAAAATTATAACGTCTGGTTTAGATTTAATTTTATGCCATAAGCTTTTTGAGCATCTTTCATCTATTGCCTTATTAAATGTTGGAACCTGTAAACTCTTAAAGTTTTTATCTTTAATTTTTTTGAAAAAACTCAACATTAAATCTATATCGTGAGTTCCAGGAACTCCTCTTGTCATTAATAAAGAGTGTTTATTTTTAGATAATAACTTTCTATCTTTTCTTGTTTTGTAAAAGTCATCGATGGAGACTTTAAAAATATTTAACTTAAAATATTTTTGTAAGATTAAGGTTAAAATTGATGAGATGGTTGTTTTACCCGAACCTTGTCCTCCTGCTAAACCAATTATTATTGGTTTTTTTTTATTAACTCTTTTTGATATCCAGAAGCTTATAGGAATTAGAAAAGATTTAATCATCCTATCTTTATTTTTAAATTTATCTTTTTTGGTTTCTTGAGATGAGATAAATTTAAAACAATTTTTTTTTACCTTGTTAAAACATTCATTAACTTCCTGCATAAAAAATTATTTTTTATCAAGAGGATGATTTTGACCATCGTTGACTGCAACATTTTCTAATTCAAAAGTATTTATTTCATCTACACATCCAAGATTAAATCCTGTCATAGCTGGATTGGCTCTTGGGTTGTGGTGTGTATAAATTCCACAATTAGAACAGAAATAGTGTTTAGCAATTTTTGAATGAAACTGATAAAGTTTTAATTTATCTTCACCTTTAATGACCTTAAAATCCTCATTCTTAACCATAGACATAATTGCCCCTTTCCTTTTACAAATAGAGCAATTGCATTTTAAAACTTTTTCTAAGTTATCAGGTACGTCGATTTCTGCTTCTACTTCTCCACAATGACATTTTAGTTTTTTCATTTATATATCTCCTTTATTTTTTATACTAACCTCAAACATCGCCTCATTCCTTCTAAGTAAAGGTAACGTGAAAGGGTTATTGTAAGTTGCTTTAATAGGTGTGCTCAAAATTGATATATCTTTTTTTATTAATTCATTTTCTAAAATATTTTTATACTTAATAAAATTTTTATCAGAAGCTCGCCCCGAATATGTAATAACCGCATAATAACCACCTTTAATATTTAAAATCTTTACATCTGAATTAGATGGACCTGGTATGTTGTCTTTATTAAACCTTGAAGGTAAATAAAATTGCATGGTCATGCGTCCTTTTTTTTCTATTTGAGTAACTGGTGTTGTCATCTTAATCTCCTCATTATTCTCATTATCACCAGAAATGTATTTAAATAATTTTCTAAAACTGCTGCCTTGATTTGATATTTCTGCTTCAATGGCTAAACGATCAGAATATTTTCTAATTTCATAAATTTCATTTTTCTTCGTTATTTCATAGTTTGCTTCTTCATAAGCCATACAGTTAGAGGTTATAATTAAACCAAATAATATAATCGATAGAATTTTTTTCATTTTAGTATGGTGATTAAACTATCTCTGGTTGAAGTTATCCACAAGGGTACAAAATGTAGTTTGGATGTTCACGTTTTGATTCACCTTTGATTCAGTTACAGACTCAAAATACAACTTCTTGCGTGCATTGTATAACTGGTCTATAAATTAGAACAAAACAAGAACATGAAATTAACTATTCCTTTTTATCTACATAAAGCAGGTGCTGGCTTTCCCTCTCCTGCAACAGACTACATTGAAGAAGATGTGGATCTTAATGTTCACTTAATCAAAAATGTTCCAGCAACTTTCATCATTAGAGTTCAGGGAAAATCAATGACTGATGTTGGTATTTATGATGGTGACTTGTTGGTTATTGATAGAAGTTTAAAGCCTAAAAACTTTTCAACTGTTGTTGCAAACGTTCATGATGAATTAGTTGTTAAAAGCTTTGTTAAATCCAAAGATGGACAATTCCTAACATCAGGATCAAAAAATATTGAAGATAAAATAATTATTGGTGATGAAACTGAAGTATTTATTTGGGGAGTTGTAACTTATGTCATCCATTCAACGTACTAAAAAAATAGCACTTGTTGATTGTAATTCATTCTATGTTTCTTGTGAAAGACTATTTAATCCTAAAATTAGAAATAAACCTACAATTGTTTTATCAAATAATGATGGCTGTATTATTGCAAGATCAAATGAAGCTAAAGCTCTTGGTATTAAAATGGGAGAACCTTATTTTAAAGCTAAAAATATAATACTTAGAAATAAAGTTTATGTTTTTTCCTCAAATTATTCTTTGTATGGGGATTTATCTAGAAGAGTGATGAGAACTTTAAAAAGATTTAATCCTGAATTAGAAATTTATTCTATTGATGAGGCTTTTTTAGATTTAAGTAATTATCCAGACAATGAAGTTGAAGATGTTGGTAAAGAAATTAGAAGTATTGTTTTACAGTGGACGGGAATACCCACAAGCATTGGTATTGCAAAAACTAAAACCTTAAGCAAGATTGCAAATCATATAGCAAAGAAAAAAAAATCTGGTGTAACAAACTTAATAGGAATTGAGAATATTGATCCATTGTTAGAAAAAATAGATATTAATGACGTATGGGGAGTTGGTAAGCAGATGACAAAATTTTATAACCAAAATGGAATCTATAACGCTAAGCAATTAAAGAATATGTCAAATACTTGGATTAAAAAAAGTTCTAATGTTTTAAGTTCTAGAACTGCATTAGAACTTAGAGGTATTTCTTGCATTCCACTGGAAACTAAAACTTCAAAAAGAAAAAGTTGTGTGGTATCAAGATCATTTGGTACTAGAGTTGAAAAATTTCAAAAACTTCAAGAAGCGGTGGCAAGTTATTGTTTAAACGCTTCAGAAAAAATTAGATCAGAATCTTTAATTGCAAAATCAATAACTGTATCTGTTAGAACAAGTCCATTTCAAAATAGAGGAGTGTATTACTCGAATGCTAAAACTATAGATTTTCCAATTGCTACCAACAATAGTATTGAAATAGTTAAAACAGCTTTGATTGCTTTAAATGAAATATTTATAGATGGATACAGATATCAAAAAGCTGGAATAACATTGACTGGCTTAGTTAGTTCAGATGGCAGTAAAAACCTATTCTCATCTGCAAAAGATGAAAAAATTAAAGGTTTAATGAGGTCTATTGATAGTACAAATTACAGATATGGCAGATCAACATTAAGTTTAGCTAGTGCAGGAGTTAACAAGAAGTGGAATATGAGGAGAGATCATTCTTCAAAGATAGATACTGCTGACTTTCATTCGCTGCCAATAATAAAAGCTATTTAGTTTAAATAGAAATAAAGAACACTGATTATCCTTAACTTTTTAATGCATCTGATATAAAAACATCAGTAGCAGCTCTTATTCCACTTCTATTAGCACCATGAACTGTTGAGTATGCTCCAGCAGTTGCTTCTCCAGCAAAAAAAATTCTATCTCCCACGGGTCTTTTTAATCTAGGTCGTAAATTTGATTTACCTGGTATTGCACCCGAGTAAGCTCCTAAAGTAAATGGATTTTTATTCCATCCTGTAGCTATAGCTTTAACAAAATATTTATCATAAAATTTAGACCCAAAATTTGATTTAAGTTGATTAACAACAAAATCTATCATTGCTTCACTACCTTCATTTTCTAAACTTCTTGAAAATTCTCCATTAAGAGCAAAAAGACATAAATTTGTTCCACCCATTTTTAGAAGGCCGTAACCAATCCCTTCTGGTGATTTTGCGCCGTTACTATTAATTTTAGAATAAAAATTGGTATCATTTTTAAATCTTCCTACGAATTTCTTTTTTAATTCAATGATCACCCTATTGGAGGTTCCCATAGTAATTCCTTCAAAAGCTTCATATTTTCTTGATGATAATTTTGGTGAAAATTTAATTTTTTCTGCTCTTAGAACACCAACAGATGTGGTCACAATACATGCTTTTGCATTTATTGTTCCTTTGTTTGTTACAACTTGTACTCCTTTCCCTCCCCATTTTATTTCATTTACAATTGTATTTAATTTAACAGGAACATCTTTTCGATAATAAGCTAACAATGTTCCATATCCTTCTTTGCAAAGTGCATTTCCACTTTCCCAATAACTATCTTCATAATTAAGACTATCGTCTGCTATAGAAAGATTATCAAAATCTCTTGCTGTAATTGATGCATGAGCAGTATCAAACCAATTATTCTTTTTTAAATTTTCTGGAATTTTGTTCATCAGTGGTTCATCTATGCCACCATTTCCATAAATATTTTTTATTTTTTTGCGTACATGCCAAAAAGTACTTCCACTTACTTTATTTTTTCCATCATAAACAACAGAGGTTGATGGCTCATCATATATCTTGAATTTGTCTTTATTTTCTCTTCCAAATTTATATAGCTCATTACCTTTTTTGGCATGAAGCCAATGAGCACCAAGATCAGCTGGTACTCCAAAAGTTGACATATCTGTATAACATCTACCTCCAATTCTATTCATACCTTCTATACAAACAGCTGTTATACCTCGTCTCTTAAGTTCAGCCATAGCAGATAAACCTGCTGCACCAGCACCTATCACAACAACATCAGGATTGGATTGTGCAAAAGAAATTACAGGTAATGTTGCTAATGCAAAACCTGATAAAGATGTTTTTAGAAATTGTCTTCTTCCTATTAGTTTCATTTAATTCTATCTATGCTTTCAATATTTTTTAAAGAATCATTAAATTCTTTCATATTTTCCCTCT
>CAJQSG010000021.1 GCA_905612525.1 uncultured Candidatus Pelagibacter sp.
AGTTCCAGCTGGAAAACCAGCAAGTAATGATTTAAATTTTGAATATTTTTTATTATAAACACCCATTACATTAGAAACTATATGCATAACATGTGAATATTTTTCGATAATAAAACTTTCTGTAACCTTAATAGTGCCAACTTTAGAAACTTTACCTGCATCGTTTCTACCTAAATCTAGTAACATTAAATGCTCTGAAAGTTCTTTTTTATCTTTCAATAAATCTTTTGCAAAAAAACTATCTTCTTTAGGATTTTTACCTCTGGGTCTTGTACCAGCTATTGGTCTAATAGTAATTTTGTTATCTCTTAACCTAACTAAAATTTCCGGACTAGCTCCTATTATCTGAAAATCTGAAAAATTAAAAAAATACATAAAAGGAGAGGGATTAGTAATTCTTAATTTTTTATAAATATCTAAAGGTTTTTTAGTTAATTTAGCTTCAAATCTTTGACTCAAAACTACCTGAAAAATATCTCCAATCTTAATATATTTTTTGGCTTTATTAACCATATTTAGAAATTTATTTTTAGAAATATTAGATTTAACTTTTATATCAATATTATTTACATCTTGATACGAATTAACTTTTCTTAGTGAGGCTTGTATTAATAGATTATTTATTTCACTTTCAATTTGTAAATATTTACTTTTATAATTTGAAATTCTTTCATCTTTAAAAATATTAATAATGTAAAAAATTTTCTTTTTTAAATTATCATGAATTATTAATGTTCTCGGTCTTAGAAGTCTTACATCCGGTAATTTCAAATCATCTTGGCAATTATTAGGAATCTTTTCTATATATCTAATTGAATCGTATGAAAAGTATCCAGATATTAAAGAACAGATAGGAGGAAGATTAGAAGGTGTTTTAAATTTAAAATCTTCAATTATTTTTTCAATTATCTTGCCTGGATCTCCTTTAATCTCTTTTTTAGTTTTATTTTTAATTAAATAAGATTTTTCATTATTAAACTCCCAAATTTTATCAGGATTTTTTCCAAAAATAGTGTATCTGCCTCTTATTTTTCCTTTTTCAACAGACTCAAAAATAAAGCTATTTTTTTCTTCAAGAAAATTATCAATTAAATTTAAAATTTCACTATCGTCTTGTATTTTTCTTGATGTATAAATTATTTGATTTCTTTTTCTTTTGTGCTGAAACTTAAAATTTTTAAAGTTTCTATTTAATATCATCTAAAATAATTTTTTACTCTATCAAGGGTTTTTTCATTAACAACAACTTTATATTTGTCGTTTAAAAGATAATCATATGATTTTAAAATATCATTTCTATTTTTTGCACTTGCCTCATTAGAAATTGCCTTAAATTTATTTGAATTTTGAGAAATGTTTTTATCTTCATAATTTACAGTTTTAGCTATAAAAATTTTATCTTTATCGTTAGCAATTAATGTAAAGGTGTTAACAGGTAAAGAGTATAAAGTCTCAATTGAATTAATTGTAAATTTTTTATCATCTTTTATTGAGGTCAATTTAATTTTTTCAATACTAGCATTCCCATATTTATCAAATGATGCTTGGTCAAATTTTTTTTCATTTATTAGATCTAGAATATTTTTATTAAATTGATATTTCTCATTTTGAAATAAGAGATTTTTAACTTTAGTTTTAAACTGATTATTTTTTAAACTGGGTAATTTAGTGTTAATTTTATCTATTTGATAAAAAATAAATGATCCGCTATCTTCTAAGATCTCTATTTTGTCTTTTCTTGAGTTATAAATTTTATTTTCAATTGTATCTTTATTTTCTAAATTAACATAATTTTTTTTTACAGTTGATTTAATATTAAGGTCATTAACGATTTTTTTAAAATTAATGTTTTTAGATATCATATTTTCTATATCGTCAATTTTATCAAAAAAGGTTTGATTGAATTCCTCTAAGCCTGTTAAATTTTTTGGTGTAACAATTGCATATGAGAAATCAATATAGTCTTTTTTTAATTTATCAGAATTTTCATTCAAAAAAAATTGAATTTCTTGATCAGTAAATTCATCAATTTTTTTATAAAACCTATCTAAGTTTATAAATTCAATGTCTAATTTTCTATTTGTTTCTCTGTAATATTTATTTATCAAGAAATTTGGAGATTTGGCTCCACCACTTATGTATGTAAATAATTCTTTTTGAAGTAAATTATTTTTTAATTTACTTTCATAATTTGGCCCATTTGTATTATTTGTTAATAAAAATTTTTCATAAATAGTTCTTTGAAATATACCATTTTCATCTTGAAAGTTTTTATTTTTTTTTATTTTTTCAACTAATATATCTTCTGATATTATCAAATTTAAATCTTTTATCTCAAGTTCGAGTAATGTCATAGAAACTAAGGATGACAATAACTCTTCAATTATATTCTTATCAATATTTTCTTTTATTACCTCTTGGCTCAAACCTGATTTATTTAAATAGTCCATAAAATCTTGTGTTGAAATATTTGTGTTATTTATCTTAACAATATTGTTTTGATTTCCAATATTAAACCCACCACCAAAACCACCAAAACCAAAAGCTACAATAATTACTAGAATTAGTAGCAATCCACCAATTTTTTTTGCTGTAAAATTTTTAAGAGTTTTAATCATTGTCTTATTAATATATTGATCTGTAAAATACAAAGCTATAGATTAAATTTTTCATTATGACAAATAAATATATGTACTTTATAGCTAATTGGAAAATGTATGGGAATTTATCTTCTCTAAATACACTAAATAAAATTATTAAATTTTCAAAATCTAAAGAAATAAACAAAGGTAGATTAATTTATTGCCCCCCATACACTTTAATAAGTGCCTTTTCAAAAAAATTTAAAAACTGTCAAATTGGCATCGGGGGTCAAAATTGTCATGAAAGTATAAGCTATGGTCCATATACAGGTTCTGTTAATGCCAAGATGTTGAAAAACATTGGTGCACATTTTGTAATTATTGGTCATTCAGAAAATCGAGAAAAAGGTGAAAATGATAAATTGATTAATTTAAAGATCAAAAATGCCCTTCTAGCAAAATTAAAAGTTATTTTCTGTATTGGTGAAACCTTAACCCAAAAAAAAAAGAAAAAGACAGAATTTGTATTGTCCAAACAAATTAAAGTAGGTCTAAATAGTGTAAAAAATAAATCTAATATCTTTATAGCTTATGAACCAGTTTGGTCCATAGGCACTGGCGTTGTTCCAAAATCAAAAGATCTTTTTAAAACTATTAATTTTATTAAAAGTAAATTTAAAGACAAATCTCCAAAGGTTTTCTACGGTGGTTCTGTTAATCCTCAAAATATTAACGACTTAAAAGAGATTAATAATATTGATGGTTTTTTGATTGGTGGTGCCTCTCAAAATACTAAAAAATTTATTGATATAGTTAAAAAAACATATACTTAAACCACATGGAAAATATTTTATTAATAGTTAATTTAGTACTAGCAGTAACTCTTGTACTTCTAATACTTGTCCAAAAATCAGAAGGTGGTGCGCTTGGTATAGGTGTTTCGCAGGACAATTTCATGTTTTCTAGATCGGCTGGTAATTTTATGACTAAAGCTACAGCTGTAGTAGCCACTCTATTTATAATTTGTAGCTTATCTCTTACAATAATTTCTAGAGGCGAGTTAGCCCCAACTTCTTCCGTATTAGATAAAATCGAGAAAAAATCTGATGATACCCCATCAATTCCTGAAAATAAAAATTAATACTTTTCAATTCACCAATTAATCGCTATAAGATAATTCCATGGCGCGATATATCTTTGTCACCGGCGGTGTGGTTTCATCTTTAGGAAAAGGTCTTTCTTCTGCTTCCCTAGCATACTTACTTCAATCAAGAGGTTTTAAAGTTCGTATAAGAAAATTAGACCCTTATTTAAATGTTGACCCTGGAACAATGAGTCCATTCCAACACGGAGAAGTCTTTGTAACAGATGATGGTGCAGAAACAGATTTAGATTTAGGTCATTACGAAAGATTTTCAGGCATATCATCAAAAAAATCAGATAATATTACTTCAGGAAAGATTTATAGTGATGTTTTAAAAAAGGAACGTAAGGGAGAATATCTAGGAAAAACAGTTCAGGTTATCCCCCACATAACAGACCGAATTAAAAATTTTATTAAAAATGATACTACAAAAGAAGATTTTGTTATCTGTGAAATTGGCGGAATTATAGGTGATATTGAAAGCCTTCCTTTTGTAGAGGCTATTAGACAATTTTCAAACGATGTTGGTAAAAAAAATTCTTTATTTATTCACTTAACTTTAGTTCCATACCTTAAAGCATCTGACGAAATTAAAACTAAACCTACTCAGCATTCAGTAAAAGAGCTTAGAAGTTTAGGTATTCAACCGGACATTATTATTTGTAGATCGGAAAGATCGATACCATTAGAACATAGAAAAAAAATATCTTTATTTTGTAACGTGGATATTAAAAATGTAATTCAAACAGTTGATGTCAAAACTATTTATGAAGCGCCAATTAGCTTTAATAGGGAAAATTTAGATGCACAAGTTCTTGAATATTTTAAAATTAAATCAAAGAAGAAAGTAAACTTAAATCCTTGGAAAAAAATTACAAAAATTGTTCTTCACACTAAAAAATTTATTAATATTGCTATTATTGGTAAATATGTTGACCTTAAAGATGCTTATAAATCTTTAGATGAAGCTTTAACTCATGGTGGTATTAGTAATAATTTAAAAGTGAATTTAGTCAGAATAGACTCTGAAAATTTAAAGATATCTGAGATTAAAAAAAAATTAAAAGATGTATCAGGAATTTTAATACCAGGTGGATTTGGTAAAAGAGGTACTGAAGGAAAAATTGAAGCAATTAAATACGCCAGAAAAAATAAAATTCCTTTTCTTGGAATTTGCTTTGGTATGCAAATGGCAATTATTGAATTTGCAAGAAATAAACTAAACATTAAAAAAGCTACTTCAAGTGAATTTGGAAGAGGTGGTGTTCCAATTATTGGTTTAATCACAGAATGGAATAAAGATGGTAAATTAATTAAAGGAACTGATAAAAATCTTGGTGGTACAATGAGACTAGGTCTTTATGCTGCTAAATTAAAAGAAGATTCTCTAATAAAAAAAATCTATAAGTCAAAAATCATTCAAGAAAGACATAGACATAGATATGAAGTGAATATTAATTATAAGGATCAATTTGAAAAAAAAGGTATGATTTTCTCTGGATTATCTCCTGATAATAAATTACCTGAGATAATTGAGTTAAAAAACCACCCTTGGTTTGTAGCTGTTCAGTTTCACCCAGAATTTAAATCTAGACCTTTAGAGCCACATCCTTTATTCTCATCATTTATAAAAGCAGCCAAGAATAAATAAATGAAAAATATAAAAGTCAATTGTGGAAATATAGAAATTTCAAATAATAACAAGATTTGTATTATTGCGGGCCCATGTCAACTCGAGACAGAACAGCATGCTATGGATATGGCAGGTAAGATTAAAGAAATTACCTCTAAATTTAATATGGGGTTCATTTATAAGACTTCTTTTGATAAAGCTAATAGAACTAGCCTGAAAGGGAAAAGAGGTGTTGGTCTGGATCAATCTTTACCAATTTTTGATAAAATTAAAAAAGAATTAAATGTTCCCATATTAACTGACATACATAACGCTGAACAATGCACGGTAATAGCACCGCATGCGGATGTGTTACAAATACCAGCTTTTTTATGCAGACAAACAGATTTACTAATTGCTGCTGCTGAAACTGGAAAAATTATTAATGTTAAAAAAGGCCAATTTCTTGCTCCGTGGGATATGATTAATGTTACTAAAAAAATTGCCAACTCTGGCAATAATAATATTTTAGTTACAGAAAGAGGAGCATGTTTTGGGTACAATACTCTAGTCTCAGATATGAGATCTTTGCCTATAATGGCAAAAAATGGTTACCCCGTTATCTTTGATGCTACACATTCAGTGCAACAACCAGGTGGATTAGGAGAGTCGAGTGGCGGACAAAGAGAATTTGTAGAATATTTAGCAAGGGCTGCTGTTGCTGTTGGTGTAGCTGGTGTTTTTATTGAAACACATCAGGACCCAGATAACGCTCCATCAGATGGTCCTAATATGGTTCCTTTAGATAAATTAGAAAAATTACTATCTCAACTATTTGAAATTGATAATTTAATTAAAAAATAAATGAGTAAAATTTTAAAGATAAGAGCTCGTCAAGTTTTTGACAGCAGGGGTAACCCAACAATTGAAGCAGAAGTATATTCCAAAAACTTAAGTGCATCAGCTATTTGTCCATCTGGAGCATCAACTGGATCATATGAAGCTTTTGAAAAACGTGATAAAAGTAATAAAAAATATTTAGGTAAAAGTGTTTTAATTGCTGTTAATTTAGTTAATAAAAAAATTTCAAAAAAATTGATCGGTAAAAACATTCATGATCAATTACGTATAGACACCATTTTAATAAATCTTGACGGCACAAAACAAAAAACAAATTTAGGAGCTAATGCAATGTTAGCTGTATCAATGGCAGCTAAAAAGCTTTCTGCAAAAATTAAGAATGTACCCTTATACAAAACATTTTTAGTTAAAAATAATTATAAATTACCGTATCCTTTAATGAATATTATAAATGGTGGAGAACATGCAAATAATGGTTTAAGAATTCAAGAATTCATGATCAGACCTGATAAAGCTAAGAGTTTTTCAGAGGCTATGAGAATTTGTTTTATTGTAATTAATAACTTGAGAATTCTAATTAAAAAAAAAGGTTTATCAACGTCAGTAGGTGATGAAGGAGGTTTTGCACCAATGATTAATAGTAACGAAAAAGCCTTAGATTTAGTTCTAGCTGCTATTAATAAATCTGGCTTTAAAAATGGTAAAGATATTTCAATTTGCTTAGATGTTGCGGCAAATGAATTAATTAAGAAAGATAAATATTCAATTCATTCAAAAAAATATATTTCTGTAGATCGGTCAATTAGAAAATATAAAAAAATAATAAATAAATATAAGATTAAATCTATAGAAGACCCATTTGGAGAAAATGATTGGCTTTCATGGAGCAAGATGATGAATTCAGTAAAAAATGTTCAAATTGTTGGTGACGATCTCTATGTAACAAATTTAGAAAGACTTAAAAAAGGTTTTTTAAACAATTCATCAAATTCAATATTAATTAAACTAAACCAAATTGGTACAGTTTCTGAAACGCTTGAGGTTATCAAATTTGCACAAATTATTGGCTATAAAACCATAATATCCCATAGATCTGGAGACAGTGAAGATACTTTCATTGCTGATCTTGCCGTAGGTACAAATTCAAATCAAATTAAAACGGGTTCTTTAGCTAGATCAGAAAGAGTTGCAAAATATAATCAATTACTACGTATTGAAGAAGAACTTGGAAAAAAAAATATAATGAATAAAATATATTAATGTTTAGTAAAATAAAAAAAAATTACTTTTTATTTATCTCTACTTTTTTAATACTTTATTTTTTTTTTAATTTTTTAGATGGCGAAAGAGGTCTTTTTTCTTATTTTAAAAAAAAAGAAATTTTAGTAAACTTACAAAATAAAGAGTCGAATTTGACAAGTAAGATTAAAAACATAGAATTTAAAAATTCCCTGTTAAGTGACAAGTTAGATTTAGATTATGTAGAGACACTAATTAGAGAAAAGTTTTTGTTTGGAAAAGAAGGTGAGACCCTTTATATAATTAAAAACAATGACAATTAGACACCCAGAAAAAGTTAACAGACCTATAAATCCAATTAAAAAGAAACCTGATTGGATAAGATCAAAACTTGTTAATAGTAAAGAGTTTTTTTTAACTAAAAAAATTGTTAATAACAATAATTTAGTAACCGTTTGTCAGGAAGCAAATTGCCCAAATATTTCAGAATGTTGGAGTAAGAGACACGCCACCTTTATGATTATGGGAGACACATGTACGCGAGCATGTGCATTCTGTGATGTTAAAACTGGTAAGCCTGGTAAACTAGATCCATTTGAAGCTGTTAAAATTGCTGATGCAATTCAAAAACTAAATCTAAATCATGTAGTTATAACCTCTGTTGACAGAGATGATTTAGACGATGGCGGGTCCAACCACTTTTATGATGTAATTACTCAAATTAGAAAACTAAATCCTAACACATCAATTGAGGTTTTAACTCCAGATTTTCTTAGAAAAGGAGATGCTTATAAAAAAGTTTTAGAAGCTAACCCAGATGTTTTTAATCACAACATCGAAACTGTACCAAGACTCTATTTAAAAGTAAGACCTGGATCTAGATATTTTTCATCTTTAGAACTTTTAAAAAATGCAAAACTTATTAATAAAAATGTTTTTACTAAATCTGGTTTAATGGTTGGACTAGGTGAAACAAAAAATGAAATTGTTCAAGTAATGGATGACTTAAAGGCGGCAGATGTAGATTTTTTAACTGTGGGACAGTATTTGCAGCCTTCTGTAAGACATCATCCTCTAGATCGTTATTATCATCCCAGTGAATTTAAAGAGTTAGAAACTATTGCAAAATCAAAGGGTTTTTTATTGGTTTCTTCAACACCTTTAACTAGATCCTCATATCATGCAGATGAGGATTTTGCACAATTACAAAAAAATAGATTAAATAATTAATGCCCAGAGCTTCAGTTAAACGTTTAATTGAATGTGAAAAAAATCAACTTATTGATTTAGTTTTAGATATAGAAAAATATCCAACTTTTGTACCATATTGTATTTGTGCAAAAGTTTATGAGAAGAATGAAAAAGGTGATTTTATCAACATCATTGCAGATTTAACAATTGGTAAAGGTCCTTTTAAAGACACTTATAAAAGTGATGTAAAGTTTAATAAGAAAAGTAGTTCTATTTATGTTAAAAATATAGGCGGTCCGCTCAAACATTTAAATAATAAGTGGATATTTGAAGACCACAGAAAAGGGACAGAAATTTACTTTGATGTAGATTTTGAAATTAGAAATAAATTTTTAAATATCTTAATGACAACTTCTTTTCAATATGGACTAGACAAAATAGCTGATGCTTTTCAAAAAAGAGCCAATCAACTATTTAAGAGTTAAAACAGTCTTTAAAACTTTAAGTGTTGTAGCTTTTTGAATTGAAATTCGGTTTTTACTTTTAAATAAATTTTTTTGAACAGTAATATTATTTCCTTTTTTTATCCCAATATAGACTAATCCAACTGGTTTTAATTCAGTTCCACCACTAGGTCCAGCAACACCAGTGATCGATATTGATATGTCGGCCTTACTTATTTTGCTTAAATTCTTAACCATCGCTAAACAACATTCATTACTTACGGCACCATATTTGCTAATGATTTTCTTTGGAACTTTAAGTATATCTATCTTTACTTTATTGGAATATGTGATCAGCCCTAGGTTAAATACTTTAGAAGAGCCACTTACAGATGTAATTGTATTACATACCATTCCACCAGTACAAGATTCAGCAAATGAAATTTTAAGTTTTTTTTGTATTAGTTTTTTAACAAGTTTAATGGCTAAGTTTTTCATTATAAAACATAACTTTTAACGATCATGAAACTAACAAGTGTTAGAACAACATATAACCCTGCACAAATATCATCCATAATTACCCCAAAACTATTTTTAAAGTTTTTATCAATGAAACTTACTGGAAAGGGTTTCAAAATATCAAAATATCTAAACAGTACAAAAAACAACACATAATAGATGATTGCTTCATCAACCTTTTTAGTTGTTCCATGGGATATTTCATAAAGATAAATTGGTATAGATTGACCTAAAAATTCATCAATAATAATTTCTCTTGGATCTTTATTTTTACTACCTCTTATATGTGTTGAAACTGCATAAAAAGAGTAAATAAAAATAATTATCCACCCAATTAAAATGATATTTGATGAGATATTAAGTTGGTGAAATAGATAAAAAAGAAAAATAGTTGTAGCTAGTGATCCAAATGTACCCGGCATAAATTTGATCTTACCCAAACCAAACATTGTTACTAAAAGAAAGTTAAAAGTTTTAATCATATTCAATTACAGAAGCTATTACTTCACACGCTATAGCTTTTTCTTTACCAATTACACCTAGTTTTTCAGTTGTTTTACCTTTAATATTTATTTGTTTTGGTAAGATCTTACAAATTTTTGCAATGCAATTTATAATTTGCTTTTTATATCTCTTAATTTTGGGTTTTTGAGAAATAATATTAATATCAATATTATTAATTAAGTATCCTTTGCTTTTTACTTCGTCAATTATTTTGCTTAGTAAAATAGTAGATCTAATGTTCTTAAATTTTTTATTTGTATCTGAAAATTTTTCACCTATATCCCCCATACCACATGCCCCAAGTATTGCATCTGTTACGGCATGTAATACTGGATCTCCATCTGAATGACCTAAGAAACCAAGGGGAAAGGGTATCCTAATCCCACCAAGATATAATTTTTTCTTTGGAACCAATCTATGAACATCAAATCCTAACCCATATTTAGTTAAATTATTAATTTTAATGTCAGAATTTATTGTAATTTTGTTGTTATTAATCTCACCATTAATAATCTTTATTTTTTTACTAGCATTTACAAATAAAGTTGCATCATCTGTAACTTCAATACTTTTATTATTTTGCAGTCGGTATAATTCTTTATAATTAAATGCTTGAGGCGTTTGAATAAGATAAATATTCTCTCTTTTTAAGTTTATAATTTTATTTAAAGATTTTCTCTTAATTGAATCTGTAGTTTGAATTGCGGGTATAACACAATCATATAATTTGAGCTCTTCATTTAATTTATCTAAAAGTTTTAAAGAAAAATTAGGCCTAGCTGCATCGTGAATCATTACATTTTTGATATTGTAATTCTTGATACTTCTTAAACCTTTGTAGGCTGATTCAGCTCTGGTTTTTCCTCCATAGATAATTTTGATATCTTTTATTTTTAGTTTTTTAATATAAGATTCATGTTTTTTGTTAATAACTAGAACAATTTTATTAAATTTCCCATAATTTTTAACTTTATCTATTGAATGTAATAATAAAGGCTTCCCTTTATAAAGATAGTAAGGCTTAGGTGTAATTGAATTAAATCTTTTACTTTCTCCACCAGCAAGTATTATAAAACAACTATTCATGATAAAAACATATATCACATTATTTAATTCGCAATGATCGATTTTATAAAAAAAAATATATTCATTGGATTAGTATTTTTAATTACATTAACCCTAGGTTTTGTTACTTTTTTAACTTTTATAGATAAAGGTTTTCTCAAACTAACTGATCAAAATTTACAGCTTCTTTTGACCGCAAATATAGTTCTATTATTAGTAATGTTTTTCATGATTTTTAAAGAAGTTAATACCTCTTTAAGAATAGATGTAGATGTGAGTGGATCCAAAGCTAATAGAAAATACATCACTTTTTTTGCTTTATTCACATTAATTCCCTCTATATTAATTTCTTTATTTTCTCTGTTTCTATTATCATTCGCTCTTGATAAATATTTAGACAAAAAAATTACTACAGCTGTAAATAATTCTTATGAAATTGCAAAAAGCTACACTGAAGAAGTTAGAACCAAGACTCAATCAGAAATTATATTAATAGCTTATGACTTAAATAAAAGTATTAATTTTTTAAATACAAATATTAATCAATTCAAAAGTTTTCTTAACACACAAAAATTAATAAGGGCTATGGACGAAGTTCATATTATTGAAGCTGATGGGAGTCTTTTTTTAACAACATTAAAAAATATTTCATTATATAAGCCACCTTTACCAGAGGCTCTTGAAATGGTTTTGAACGATAAAAGACCGCTTAAGATTATTAATGCGTACAAAAATCAATCAGCATCAATTATAAAATTAGAAAATTTTGAAAATAAGTATTTGTACATAGTTAAATATTTAGATAAGAAGATTTCACAATATTTATTAGAGTCTCAAGAGGCACTTAATTTTTATTACACTGTTTTAAACAAACAAACAGGCATTAAAATTTCATTTGTATTCATATACCTTGTTATAGTTTCTCTATTATTATTTTTATCAATATCTATAGCGATAAGATTTTCATCAAGATTTTTTAGGTCGATTAATAATTTAATTATTGCATCTTCGAATATTAGTAAAGGAAATTTAAATATTAAAGTTCCAGAAATAAAAGCAGACAGAGATATGGAAATTTTAAACAAAAATTTCAATTCAATGATAAACAAGTTAAAAACACAGCAAGAAAGATTGATTATTGATGAAAGGCATGAAGCATGGGAAAGCTTAGCTAGAAAGTTAGCTCATGAAATTAAAAATCCCCTTACACCAATTCAATTAACTATAGACAAATTAAAAAACAAATACTCAGATAAATTTGAAACAGAGCAAAAAGAAGATTTTAGCAAAAGTTTAAAAATTATTGGAAAACAAATAAAACAAATTGAAAAATTAGTAAATGAATTTTCCGATTTTGCAAGAATGCCAAAGCCAATATTCAAAGATAATAATTTGGTGCTCTTAATTAAAGATAATATTAAATTGATCGGTGAATTGGATAAAAGTATTTTAATTAATTTAAATACCAGTGTTGATAATATAATTCTAAATTCAGATAATGAGCAATTAAGTAGAGTTTTCTTTAACTTAATTAAAAATTCTATTGAAAGTATACAGGAAAAAAAGCATGATAATCTTAATTTTAAAGGTAAAATTAATATAAAACTAAATGATAATATTACTTATATAGACTTTGTGATTGAAGATAATGGTGTGGGATTTGAAGTGTTTGCTGATAATATTAAAGATATTTTGAATCCATATTTTACAACCAAAGAAACAGGCACTGGATTAGGATTAGCTATAGTTAATAAAATAATTAATGATCATAATGGTTCATTAACTTTCACATCTTTAAATGATGGAGCAAAAATACAAATTAAATTTATTAAATAATGAGCACTGAAATATTAATTATTGATGACAATTCTGATATTAGAAATATCATAAATGATCTGATTATTGATGCTGGTTTTAACACAAGACTTGCCGCAAATTATAATCAAGCTTTAAATGAAATTGACAAAAAACTACCAGATGTGGCAATTATCGATGTTAAATTAGATAAAGGTGATAATGATGGTTTAGAATTACTGTCTCATATTAAAGCAAAAGATAAAAATATTCCGGTTATTATTATCACTGGCCATGCAAATGTAGAGATGGCCATCAAAGCTCTTAAGACTGGAGCATTTGAGTTTATTGAAAAACCCTTCAATCAAGAAAGATTATTAAATTTTATAAATCGAGCCATTGAGAACATTAATTTAAAGAATAAAAACAAGGAGTTTGAGGACAAGCTTTTTTCCTCATATGATTTAATTGGTGACAGTGTTAATATCCAAACAATTAAAGATCAAATAAATAAAATTTCTATTTCAGAAAGTAGAATTTTTATTAATGGACCTACTGGCTCTGGTAAAGAATTAATTGCTAGAAAAATCTATAAAAAATCAAAACGTCAAAAGGGACCATTTATAGTTCTCAACGGAGCGTTACTTGATATTGAAAAATATGAACTTGAATTATTTGGAGAGGAAAAAGATAATGGATCAATCTTATATGGAGCCCTTGAAAAAGCCACACGTGGTATTCTCTTAATAGATGAAATATCCGAAATTCCTCTTGAAACACAATCTAAAATTTTACGCGTATTAACTGACCAAAAATTTAAAAGAATTAACGGAAGTCATGATATTAATGTTGATGTAAGAATTATATGTTCATCAAGTAAAGATATTAAAAATGAGATAGAATTAGGGAACTTTAGAGAAGATCTTTACCATAGACTTAACGTATTTGAAATTAACATAGAACCACTTAAAAAAAGAATTTCTGATATTCCACACTTAGTTAAATATTTTACAGAAAAAATTTCTTCTAGTTATAATTTAAAAAAACTAAATATAGATGCTAACAATAAATACCTACTTCAATATGATTGGCCAGGAAATGTAAGAGAATTAAGAAATTTAATTGATCGCATAGCAATCCTCTCTCCAGAGAGTGAAGATAAAATATCAAACATTATCAAAGAATCCTTAAAAACACCCGATATTAAGAGCCTACCATCAGAAAACTCTTTATCTGTACCATTAAAAGAAGCTAGAGAAAATTTTGAAAAAGAGTATTTAACTACTCAACTAAAAAAATTCAATGGTAATATATCAAGAACTGCCATTTTTATTGGCATGGAAAGATCTGCTTTACATAGAAAGCTTAAAAATCTAGGGATAAAGGAATTAAATTAAATGAATATAATTATTTGTGGTGCTGGTAGAGTTGGATTTACTATAGCTAAAATCTTAAGTGAACAAAGTCACTCTATTACTGTAATTGATCAATCTAGCGAAGATATTCAAAAAATAGATGATACTCTCGATGTAAAAGCAATAGTTGGCAAAGCAACTTACCCATCAATTTTAGAAAAAGCTAACGCATCAGAAGCTGACATGATTATTGCTGTAACACGGAATGATGAAATTAATATGCTTATATGTCAAATTGCATTTTCAATTTTTAATGTTCAAAAAAAGATAGCTAGAATAAGATCGCAGGATTATTTAAATCCAAAGTTTACAAGAGTTTATAATAAAGAAAATTTACCAATAGATGTAATTATTTCTCCCGAGATTGAGATTGCAAAATCTTTACAAAGAAAATTAGAAGCCCCTGGTGCATTGGATAATGTCCCATTTGCCAATAAAAAAATTAGATTACTTGAAATTTTAATTAATGATAATTGTTCATTAATAAATATTAAGCTTAATGAACTAACAAAAAAATTTCCAAAATTAGATGCAAATATCATGGGTGTTATCAGAAATGAAAAATTTATTATTCTTAAAAAAAATGATGTTATGCTTAAAGATGACAAGGCTTATGTGGTAATTAATGCTTCTCAAATGCAAGATACATTAGATATATTCGGTCACAACGAAAAAATATCTAATAAAATTTTAATTATTGGTGGTGGTAATATAGGTTTTAATTTAGCCAAAAATCTTGAAGAAAGTTTTGATTCTGCCAGGGTTAAAATTATAGAAAAAAATAAAGAAAGAGCCGAGCTTATTGCAAGTGAACTTAATAATACTATTGTTATTAACGGGGATGCACTGGATGAAGAAGTTTTACTAGAGGCTAACTTAGATGAAACACAAACAGTACTAGCTCTTACTAATGATGATGAAGACAATTTAATGGTTAGCGTACTAGTTGAGAAATTTACTAAAGATAAAGATGAATTAAATGATAAACGAACTATGGCCTTGATAAATAAACCAAATTATTCACTGTTACAATCCTCGTTAAAGATTGATGATTTTATTGATCCTAGAATGAATACTGTATCTAGTATTTTAAAGCACATTCATAAAGGATCAATAGAAAATGCTTATAGTATTCTAAATGGTGAATATGAAATTATTGAGGCAGAAATTATTGAAACATCAGAATTAATTAATAAAGAACTAAAAAACTCAAACTTACCTGATGAAATTAGAGTTGGGGCTATATTAAGGGGCGAAGATGTTATTATTCCAAGATCAAATTTTATATTTACCAAAGAAGACACCGTAGTTCTTTTGGCTAAAAAAGATTTTTTACATATTGTTGAAAATATGTTTCGTATAAGCTCAATTTAAATTTAATGAATTATCTTAAACTTGTTTATTTGAGTATTTTTTGTGGAATAATTTCAATACTTTCTTTTTTTAATATTATTTATTCATATTATTTAAATCTTTATTTAAATTTAAATACGTATATTTATACTTTCCTTGCTTCAATATTTTTTGCAATGGTTTTTTTTTTTATTAAAAATGATAATGAAAAAAAAATTACAATATATCAAAAAATATTAACTATTCTTTCTGGTTATTTCTTACTTCCATTAATTATTTCAATACCTTTTTATTTTAGTATTTATAATTTAAGTTTTATAGATTCATATTTTGAAGCAATTTCTGGCTTTACTTCAACAGGATTTACTATTTTTAATAATATTAATCATATCGATCAAAGCTTAATTTTATGGAGATCTTCATCTCAGTGGATTGGTGGCTTATATTTCTTATTTTCTATAATATTATTGATAGATATTTTTGATCATAGTTTTAAGAAATCTTTAACAAACTTTATTTCTTTTAATAAATCTGAAACTTTAAAACAATCATTAAAAATTTTTTTATTGTATTCTTTAATTACTCTCGGAATCTTTATTATTTTTAATTTATTTAATATAAGATCATTTAATTCTTTAAACCTTGCTATGACTGTAGTTTCCTCAGGAGGTTTTCTGCCAACAAATAGCTTGTCTCATATTTTGATAAATAATTCTCAAGTAATTGTTATATCATTTCTAATGCTTACCTCATTTTTTAGTATTTTTTTGTCTTATAATTTGGTGTTTACTAAAAATCATAATTTGAATTTTTTTAATGAAGATATTCATCTACTGTTTTATTTGCTAACATTATTAATAATATTTTTCGTCTTTTTTAATTTTGATAATAATTTTAGTGAATTATTTTTATCACTTACAAGTAGTGTTTCCAATATAGGTTTTTCACTTCACTCAAACTCTAAAAATTTATCTTTTGTATTTATAATTATTGTAATAATTGGTGGATCCTTTTTTTCTACAAGTTCTGGAATTAGGTTTTTAAAAATTTATTCATTATTTAAATATTCAATAAATGAAATTTTATCTTATAGTAAACCAAAAAATATTTATATTAATAAACATTTATTTTCTAAAGAATTTTTTCAATTAAATGAAATTTATAAATATTTTTTATCAATAATCATATTTATTGCTTCTTTATTGTTTTTAACTTTTCTATTGACCCTAAGTGGTATTGAATTTGAAAGTTCATTTAAACTATCTATTTTAACACTAATGAATACCGTGAATTCTTCTATGTATGGTGTGGGTGACTTTGATTTCTTTGACTTACACTTTTTTACTAAACAATATTTAATCTTATTTATGGTAATTGGTAGAGTTGAGTTATTAACTTTATTGATAATTTCAAAAAAATTCCTTTTTAAAAATTAAATTCATACTATAAATGTATTTAATATTTATATTTGCGCTCTTAGCTCAGCTGGATAGAGCATCGGTTTTCTAAACCGAGGGTCGGTGGTTCGAGTCCACCAGAGCGCACCATATGAACTATGAAATGAAAAAAAAAATATCTATATGTGTCACTGTGGAGAAGATAGCACTATTCTTACTCAGGTTAGTTGTAGCCCTGAAGCAATATTACTTTGTAATGATTGCTATAATCTTAAATACTCAAGAGAAACACAAAATAAAACTAGATATGCTGAGGGGAAAAAATAATTGAATAGTAAGAGCTTAATTTTTATGAGTTAAAAATATTTACTGTCTTAACCTTTAAATTTTTTACTTTCTTTTGCCCGCTTATGAAATAAACATTTATACCTCACAACCTCATTAAATATTAGACTTAAGTTTTGTGTGTTTATACCAATAGAATATCTAGCAATGTATATAGAAATAAATACAGTCGACTATTTATTCAATTTTTAAGCTGTGGCTAGCCTTTTTGATTTTTTATAACACAGCATTAACAAGATATATTAACATTATCTGAATTCATACTATATGTAGTTAGAATAATTCTAATATAATAAATTATTCTTTGATCAGATTAGCTTATTAATAGATAGTTCAATCGATTCAAATTTATTTGAATTATTTGTTAACAAATAAAAATAAAACAGAGGAATAAAATATGTTTAAATACTTAAAACAATTAACTTCTCTAGTTGCTATGGTTGCAGTTCTGTTCACTTTTACAACAGAAACAATGGCTGCTAAGAAGTCTAAAACCCTTAAAAATACTATCAAAAAAGATTTTGTTAGATGTGGCGTATCTCAAGGTTTGCCAGGATTTTCAAATGCTGATGCAGCTGGAAATTGGACTGGTGTTGACGTTGATGTGTGCAGAGCAGTTGCTGCTGCAGTATTAGGTGATGCGAACAAAGTTAAGTTCACACCACTAAGTGCTAAAGAAAGATTTACAGCTCTAACTTCTGGTGAAATTGATATCTTATCAAGAAACACAACTTGGACGCTTTCAAGAGATGCAGATCTTGGTGTAACTTTCGTTGGTGTAAACTTTTATGATGGTCAAGGTTTCATGGTAAGAAAAGATTCGGGAATTACTTCTACAAGCCAATTTAAAAATGGAATTTCAGCTTGTACTAACATCGGAACTACAACTGAGTTAAATATGAGAGACTTCTTTAATTCAAAAGGAATTTCTTATGAGCCAGTTGCTTTTGAAAAAGCTGATGAAGTTGTTGCAGCTTATGACTCGGGCAGATGTGATACATACACAACTGATAAATCTGGTCTAGCAGCACAGAGAACAAAAATGACTAACCCTGATGATCATTTAGTGTTACCAGAGACTATCTCTAAAGAGCCTCTAGGACCTGTTGTACGTCAAGGTGATGCAGTTTGGGAAGACATCGTAAGATGGTCTCTAAACGTAATGATTGAAGCTGAAGAATATGGTATTTCATCTGCTAACGCTAGCATGATGAAAACATCTGAAAACCCTGCTATTAAAAGATTAGTTGGTACTGAAGGTGAATTAGGATCATATTTAGGTCTAGATCAAGACTGGAGCTTAAATATAATTACACAAGTTGGAAACTATGGTGAAAGTTATAAGAGAAATATAGCTGACACTGGTATCTTACCTGACAGAGGTCCAAATAATATTTGGACTAAAGGCGGATTATTATACACTCCACCAGCTAGATAGTTATTATCTAAAATAATTTAAAAAGGGCTAGATTTATCTAGCCCTTTTTTTATAATACTTCATAAATGAAAATAAAAAAAATTTTACCTCAGCTATTAACACTACTATTTATAGTATTAGTGTTTGGCTTCTTTACCATGAACGCTCAAGAGAACATGAGTACAAGAGGTTTAGAATTTGGTTTTGGTTTTTTAAATACTCAAGCCTCTTTTGATATACAGTTTTCTTTAATAGATTATGATGGCTCTCATACATACGCTAGAGCTTATCTTGTTGGACTACTTAATACACTTCTTGTTGCCTTTATAGGAATTATTTTAGCCACTTTACTAGGTGCTATTGTTGGTATTGCGCGTTTATCACCAAATTATTTAATCAGAAAAACAGCTTCTTTCTACATAGAGTTTTTTAGAAATATTCCTTTATTATTACAAATTTTCTTTTGGTACTTTGCTGCATTAAGAGCTTTACCAATGCTTGAAGATGCTCCCATGTTACTAAACTCATCCTTTATGACAATTAAAGGACTTTACGCTCCATCTCCAATTTGGATAAACTTTGATGTTTTTTTTACAACAATAATTATTGCAATGATTGTGATTTTTTTCTTTGCCAGATATGCAAAAAAGAAACAAGAACAAGAGGGTAAACGATTACCTGTACTAATAATTTCATTAGCTATTTTTACAGGTTTACCGTTATTAACCTTTCTAATTGGTGGTGTAGATTTATCTTGGAGTTTTCCTGTAATTAGACAAATGTCAGCATCATCATACACTTTTGATGGTGGTCTAAAAATACCGCCTGAATTAATTGCTCTTACTCTCGCACTTACTCTTTATACTGCTACATTCATTGCTGAAAATGTTAGAGCTGGAATTCAAGGAATTGGTAAAGGTCAAAAAGAGGCAGCAGCCTCAATTGGTCTTACACCATCTCAGGTTTTGAAATTAGTAGTTATGCCTCAAGCTTTAAGAATTATTATACCACCAACAACTAATCAATATTTAAACTTAACTAAAAACTCATCTCTTGCTGCAGCAATTGCATATCCTGATTTAGTTTTAGTTTTTGCAGGTACCGCGATGATGCAAACGGGTAGAGCTATAGAAATTGTTGGTATTACAATGGCAACTTATTTGACTATTAGTTTGGGTATTTCTTTATTAATGAATTGGTATAACAAAAGAATAGCGATACAGGAAAAATAATGATCATAAAAAAATTTAATACATTAAAATTTAATCATCACAAAAATAGAAATATTTCTTTAATTTCAGGTGTCTTATTTTTTTCAGTTGGAATTATTGATTTTTATTTAAATAACTACTTTAATACGAATATTACTTCTTTTTTACCTAGAATTATAAATTTTTTCACACCATTAATTTTTGGAGTTATTGGGCTTCATTTAATTAGAATAGAATTTTCAGGTATAAAGATTTTAGATAGTCTCAATAAAAACATTAACACAACTAATTTCAATGCTGCATTAAGTGTATCTATAATTTTACTTATAATTTTTGGACTACCTCCATTATTAAATTGGCTTATTCTAGACGCCAATTTTGCTGGTGATAGCAAAGAAGCTTGTACTGGTGGTGGGGCTTGTTGGGTTTATATCAAAGTTTGGTTTAATAGATTTATGTATGGAATGTACCCCAATACAGAACAATGGAGAGTTAATTTAACATTTATTGCTGTCCTTGTATTTATGGCAGCTGGTTTTTTTACTCCAACAAGACTTAGGAATTATCTATCTTTGTATTATGTTCTTATTTTACCTATTATTTCCTTTATCTTAATCTACTTTATAGTATCTGGGGGTTCATTTGGATTAGTATGGGTAGAAACAGGTGCTTGGGGAGGTTTATCTTTAACTTTTATGGTATCTTTCTTTTCTCTAATTTTTTGTTTCCCCTTGGGTATGATGTTGGCTCTTGGTAGAAGGTCTGATTTACCTATTGTTAAATATTCATCACTTTCTTTTATAGAATTTTGGAGGGGCGTACCTTTAATTACAGTTCTATTTATGTCTGCAGTAATGTTTCCTATGTTTTTACCTGATGGAACTTACGTTGATAAATTAATTAGAGTCGTTGTTGCTATCACTTTATTTGAGGCTGCTTATACTGCAGAAGTTATAAGAGGAGGTCTACAAGCACTACCAAGAGGTCAGTATGATGCTGCTAAATCACTTGGCATGGGTTATTGGAGAATGCATGTTTTTGTTATTCTTCCTCAAGCTTTAAAATTGGTAATACCAGGAATTGCTAATACATTCTTGGCTCTTATAAAGGACACGCCATTAATATTTGTAGTAGGACTTCTAGAGTTGGTTGGAATGCTAAACTTAGCAAAAACTAATCCAAAATGGCTAGGTTTTTCCATGGAAGGATATGTTTTTGCTGGAATAATATTCTGGATTATTTGTTACAGTATGAGTAAATATAGTCAAAATTTAGAATTAAAATATAAAACAGATAGATAAATCATGTCAGATTCAATTATTCAAATACAAAAAGTAAACAAATGGTTTGGTGATTTTCAGGTTTTAAAAGATATAGACCTTGAAGTTAAACCAAAAGAAAAAATTGTTGTTTGTGGTCCGTCTGGCTCTGGAAAGTCTACACTAATTAGATGTATCAACAGGTTAGAGGAACATCAAAAAGGAACTATTATAGTTGATGGGACTGAAATATCAGAAGATACAAAAAATATAGAACAAGTTAGAGCAGAAGTTGGAATGGTTTTTCAACAGTTTAATTTATTTCCTCATTTGTCTATCCTAGATAATTGTACACTAGCCCCAATCTGGGTAAAAAAAATGTCAAAAAAAGATGCTGAAAAATTAGCCTTAGAGCACTTGGAAAGAGTACAAATTTTAGACCAAGCTCAAAAATTTCCAGGACAACTTTCTGGTGGTCAACAACAAAGAGTTGCTATTGCCAGAGCTCTTTGCATGGAACCCAAGATAATGCTATTTGATGAACCGACATCTGCACTAGATCCTGAAATGATCAAAGAAGTCCTTGATGTTATGGTTAATTTAGCAAAACAGGGAATGACTATGATTGTAGTGACTCATGAAATGGGCTTTGCTAAAGAGGTTGCTGATCAAATGATCTTTATGGACGAAGGAATGATTGTAGAAAAGGCAACAACTAAAGACTTTTTTGCTAATCCTAAAAGTGATCGTACTAAACTTTTCTTAAGTCAAATTTTGTAAGCTATTATTAGCTATATTGATCAACATTTTTATTTTCATAAATCAGCTTATAATAACTTGACACTATTTGTAAATTTATACCTACTTATTTAAAATAAAAAAATTTTTCTATTGCGATTACACCTAAAAATTAGTTCAATAGGTTTTTTTAAACTAACTTTAAGAGGGGTCTTAATGGAAGATAATTTTAATAAACATTTAGGTAGCAAATTAAAGCTAAGAAGATTAGCTTTAGGGTTAACACAAACAAAAGTAGCAAAAGCAATTAGTGTTACATTTCAACAAATTCAAAAATATGAAAAAGGAACTAATGGAGTTAGCTCAATAAGACTTCTTCAGTTAGCAAATTATTTAAAAGTTCCAGTAAATTATTTTTTTGAAGATTTTTCTGAATATTTAATCAATCTTGACAGATCTCAAGAGGGTCACATGAATGTAAATTATAATTTTTTAGTTAAATTATATTCTGAGCTTAATAATGATCAAAAACTAAAGTTTAGTAAATCTTTACAAGCAGCACCTATTGGTATTTCAAAAGTAGGCTAATATAAAAATTTGTTTAAGACCCTAATTAAGTCTAATCACTTATAAAATTTATTTTTTAATATAATTACTTCATCACACATATAAATTTAAGCAAAAATAATCCTAATAAAGTTTTTATCAAAATGTTAAAGGTAAGGTTTTGGCTCCTCGGGTAGGACTCGAACCTACGACCAATTGATTAACAGTCAACTGCTCTACCAACTGAGCTACCGAGGAATATCAAAATCACAATCTACTTTTTTTTAAAAGTAAAACAAGATTTTTTTTGGAGGCAACGCCCAGAATCGAACTGGGATACAAGGATTTGCAATCCTCTGCGTAACCATTCCGCCACGTTGCCCTCACATCTCATAATAAATCAAATAGTGAACCTTTTATATATAAAATATTAATAATTAGTCTACCAAATAAGCTACCAAATTGATTATTGTTAATTGATATTATTAAATTATAAACTTATGAATACCTTATGAGTAATGATAAATACATACATTCTGATGTTGAAGATAAGATTTATACTTATTGGGAAAAAAATAATTTATTTAAACCCACAGCAAATAAAAAGAAATTTTCAGTAGTTATACCACCACCAAATGTAACAGGTAGTTTGCATATGGGGCATGCTTTGAATAATTCAATTCAAGATCTTTTGGTTAGATATCACCGTATGAATAACTATGAAACGTTATGGCAACCAGGAACAGACCATGCGGGAATTGCTACTCAGGCTTTAGTTGAAAAAAAGTTAACTGCAGATGGAATTGATAAAAATGAAATTGGAAGAGAAAAGTTTATAGAAAAAGTTTGGGAATGGAAAAAAGAACATGGTGATATTATTTTAAATCAACTTAAAAAATTAGGTTGCTCTTGTGATTGGTCGAGAAATGCTTTCACAATGGATGAAAACCTTTCAAAATCAGTTTTAAAAGTTTTTGTAGAGCTTCACAAAAAGGGTTTAATTTATAAAGATAAAAAACTAGTAAATTGGGATACAGTTTTAAAAACAGCAATATCAGATTTAGAAGTGGATCAAAGAGAGGTAAATTCTAAGATTTACTATATTCAATATCCCATTGAAGGTTCTAGCGACTTTATAACCATAGCAACAACCAGACCTGAAACCATGTTGGGTGACACAGCAATTGCTGTAAATCCTAAAGATGATCGATTTAAACATTTGGTTGGTAAATTTGTAACTGTTCCAATTGTTGGAAGAAAAATAAAAATTATTGAAGATGATTATGCTGACCCAGAGATGGGTACAGGTGCTTTAAAGATAACACCCGCCCATGATTTTAATGACTATGAAGTGGGGCAAAGAAATAATTTAGAAATCATAAATATCTTTACTGAAGGTGGCAAAGTAAACGAAAATGCTCCTAAAGAATATATTGGACTTGATAGATTTGAAGCTAGAAAAAGAATTTTAAAAGAACTTAAAGAAAAAGAGTTTTTTGTTAAGGAAGAAAATATAAAGAATAAAGTTCCATATGGGGATAGATCTAATTCAATAATTGAGCCTTTTTTAACTGAACAATGGTTTGTCGATGCAAAAAAATTATCAATTAAAGCAAAAGATATAGTTAACTCTAAAAAAACTAATTTTTTTCCTACAAATTGGTCCAAAACTTATTTTCAGTGGATGAACAATATTGAGCCATGGTGTATCTCGAGACAATTATGGTGGGGACATCAAATACCAGCTTGGTATGGACCAGATAAAAAAATCTTCGTTGCAATAAATGAAGATGAAGCAAAATTAGATGCAAAAAAATTCTACAATAAAGATGTAGATTTAATTCGTGATCCAGATGTATTGGATACTTGGTTTTCATCGGGTCTTTGGCCTTTTGCAACATTAGGGTGGCCTGACAATAAAGAATATGTTGATAAATTTTACCCCACATCAGTACTTGTTACAGGGTTTGACATTATATTTTTTTGGGTTGCACGTATGATTATGTTTGGAATGGAGTTTCTAGACAAAGAACCTTTCAAAGATGTTTATGTTCATGCTCTTGTTAAAGATGAGAAGGGACAAAAAATGTCTAAATCCAAAGGAAACGTAATTAACCCTTTAGATTTAATTGAAAAATATAGTGCAGATGCCTTAAGATTTACTTTACTGTCAATGGCGTCACCTGGCACTGATGTAAAACTTTCTGAAGATAGAGTTAAGGGATACAGAAATTTTTTAAATAAATTATGGAACGCAAACAATTTTTTAATTACCAATAATTGTGATTTTTCTAAAATTGAAGAAAAACCAAGTTTAACAATTAATATTAACAAATGGATCTATGCTGAACTAATAGAAACTAAGAATAAAATTGAAAAAAACTTGAAAGATTACAGGTTTGATGAAGCAGCAAAAAATGCTTATCAATTTACTTGGCACTCTTATTGTGATTGGTATTTAGAGTTATCTAAAACAATATTATTTTCAGAAGATGAAAAAGTAAAAGATGAAGTAAGACAAGTATCAGCTTATATATTTAAGCAAATATTAATATTATTACATCCATTTATTCCATTTGTTACTGAAGAAATTTGGCTAAATAATAAATTTGATAAGTCAGGTAAAGATTTTCTAATGTTAGCTAATTGGCCTTCTGGTGAGCTTGAAAGAGACTCGTCAACTAATCAGGTTGAAAAAATTATTAGCATAGTCTCTGAATTAAGGTCATTTAAAAATGAATTAGGTATAAGTCCTGGGTTATTTATAGATATTTCAGTAGAGAGTGTTAGTGAAAAAGAACAATCATTTTTTACTAAAAATGAAATTATTCTAAAAAAACTTGGTCGTATTAAAAACTTACATAATAAAGATTTAGATAAACCAGCTGCTGCATTGATGGTTTCTGGAGATCTATTTAAAGTTTATTTTGATGAAGATGTTGATTTAGAATTGATTAAGGAAAACTTAACTACTCGACAAAATAAATACCAAGAAGAAATGAATAAAATATCAAAAAGATTAGCTAATAAAAGCTTTGTTGATAGAGCGCCAAAAGATATTGTTGATCAGGAAAAAACTAATTATAATAATTTAAAAAATGATGTTGAGAGAATATCAATAACTATAAAGGGTATATAATGGCAAAATTTAACAAAAAGAAATTACCAAGCAGACATACTTCATTAGGTGCTGATAGAGCTCCACATAGATCTTTTTATTATGCGATGGGTGAAACGGAAAAAGATGTAGCAAAACCATTTGTTGGTGTTGTTTCAACTTGGAATGAAGCTGCTCCTTGTAATATTGCTTTAATGAGACAGGCTCAATCTGTTAAAAAAGGTGTTAGAGCTTCAGGTGGCACACCAAGAGAATTTTGTACAATAACTGTTACAGACGGTATTGCGATGGGTCATGAGGGAATGAAGTCTTCTTTAGTATCTCGTGAAATTATTGCCGACTCAACCGAACTTACTGTACGTGGTCATTGTTATGATGCACTAGTTGGTATTGCTGGTTGTGATAAGTCTTTACCAGCCTTAATGATGGCAATGGTTAGATTAAATGTACCAAGTGTGTTTATTTATGGTGGATCAATACTTCCAGGACAATATAAAGGTAAAGATGTAACTGTTGTTGATGTTTTTGAAGCAGTTGGAAAGCACTCAGCAGGAAAAATGTCTGCTAAAGAATTAAGAAAATTAGAGTTAGTTGCTTGTCCAAGTGCAGGTGCATGTGGAGGACAATTCACTGCAAATACTATGGCCTGTGTCTCTGAAGCTATTGGTTTAGCATTACCTTATTCAGCTGGAACACCTGCTCCATACGAAGAAAGAGATAAGTATGCATTATTAAGTGGAAAAACTGTAATGAACTTATTACAAAAAAATATCAGACCTAGAGATATTGTTACAAAAAAATCTTTAGAAAATGCTGCAACAATTGTTGCTGCTACGGGTGGATCAACGAATGCTGCTCTACATTTACCAGCACTTGCAAATGAAATTGGGATTAAATTTGATTTAATGGATGTTGCAAAGATATTTAAAAAAACTCCTTACCTTGCTGATTTAAAACCAGGAGGAAAATATGTTGCAAAAGATATGTGGTTAGCTGGTGGTGTTCCCATGTTATTAAAAACTCTTTTTGATGGTGGTTTTATTCATGGTGACTGCATGACCGTTACTGGAAAAACAATGAAACAAAATCTAAAA
>CAJQSG010000022.1 GCA_905612525.1 uncultured Candidatus Pelagibacter sp.
ATTTGTTAACAGTAATACAATTAAAATTGGATAATAAAAAATTATGAGTGATCACGAGTACGTCCCTAAATCAAAATTTGGAAAATGGTTTAATGATAGACTACCCCTCTTATCACTCGCTAGCCATTTAACCGATTATCCAACACCTAAAAACTTAAATTATTGGTGGACATTTGGTGGAATATTAACTTTTTGCTTAATTACACAAATTGTTACCGGTTTAACATTGGCGATGCATTATATTGCTCATGCTGATTTAGCCTTTGAAAGTGTAGAGCATATTATGAGAGACGTTAATTATGGATGGCTAATAAGATATATCCATGCAAATGGTGCATCGATGTTTTTTCTAGCAGTATATATTCACATATTTAGATCTTTGTTTTATGGATCTTATAAATCTCCAAGAGAAATAATTTGGATTATTGGAATAATTATCTATCTTTTAATGATGGCCGCTGCATTTATGGGTTACGTTCTTCCATGGGGGCAGATGAGTTTTTGGGGAGCAACAGTTATTACAAATCTTTTTAGTGCTATACCTTTTGTTGGAGAGGGAATAGTTAATTGGTTATGGGGTGGCTATTCAGTGGATAATCCAACTCTAACTAGATTCTTTACACTTCATTACTTAATACCATTTTTAATTGTAGGATTAGTGGTTCTTCATATCTGGGCATTACACGTGCCTGGAAATAATAATCCAGTAGGGATTGATGTAAAAAAACCATCAAAAGACACAGTACCATTTCATCCTTACATTGTTATTAAAGATGGTTTTGCTCTATTAATGTTTATGATTGTATTTGCTTTCTTCGTATTTTATTCACCAAATATTTTAGGACATGCGGATAATTATATAGAAGCAAATCCAATGGTAACACCTGCTCATATAGTTCCTGAATGGTATTTGTTACCTTTTTATGCAATCTTAAGATCAGTTCCTGACAAATTAATGGGTGTAGTTGCAATGCTATCTGCAATTTTAATTTTAGCAGCACTTCCATGGTTGGATACTTCAAAAATTAGATCAGCTGTATTTAGACCACTTTACAAACAGTTTTATTGGATATTTTTGGCAGATGTATTAATACTAGGTTATGTTGGGGCAATGCCAGCAGAAGGCCTTTACTTATTGATTGCAAGAGTTGCCACAGCTTATTATTTCATACATTTTTTAATGATCCTTCCAATTCTTGGATTTAAGGAAAAAACTATGCCTTTACCTTTGAGTATTACTGAACCTGTTCTTGGTGGTTTTCCAAATACTGCAATTGCTAAAAAAAAAGAAAGTTTAAATTAATTTAGTGAAAAATATTTTTAAAATATCATATCTAATAATTCTATTATTAGCTGGAACCTGTCAGTCAAATGCCGCAGAAAAAGTGGAGCTTTTAAAAACAGACTGGAGTTTCAAAGGTTTATTTGGAAAATTTGATAGAGGATCATTACAAAGAGGTTATCAGGTTTACACTGAAGTTTGTTCATCATGTCACTCGATGAAGTATCTTAGTTATAGAAACTTATTTGAGCCAGGTGGGCCAGAATTTTCAGAGGATCAAGCAAAAGCTATAGCAGCAAATTTTGAAGTTACTGATGGACCAAATAGTGATGGTGAAATGTTTATAAGACCTGCAAAGTTATCAGACAAGTTTGTTATGCCCTTTGCAAATGTAAAAGCAGCACAAGCAGCAAACGGTGGGGCTTATCCACCAGATATGTCGGTACTTGCAAAAGCTAGAAGTGGTGGGGTAGATTATATTTATTCAGTACTTTTGGGTTATGAAGATCCACCTAATGGAGTAACTCTTGATGATGGCGTTTATTATAATAAATATATGTATGGAAATAATATTAAAATGTCAGAACCATTATCTGACAACTTAATTGAGTACAGAGATGGAACGATTGCATCAAAAGAGCAGATGGCTAAAGATGTAACAACATTTTTAATGTGGACTGCAGAACCTCATTTAGAAACCAGACATAAGATGGGCTTTAAAGCAATTTTATATTTGATAATCTTAACTATACTGGTTTACTTCAGCATGAAGAAGATTTGGTCACGTATTGAATCTGAAGTTTAAAATATCACCGTCTTTAACAGTATAATCTTTTCCCTCAAGTCTCATTTTCCCATTAGTTTTTGAATTAACCCAACCGTTATTGGTTATAAAATCTTCGTAAGCTATTGTTTCTGCTCTTATAAAGCCCTTTTCAAAGTCTGTATGTATTTCACCTGCAGCCTTAGGTGCTGTACAATTTTTTGGTATAGTCCAAGCCCTAGTTTCTTCAGGGCCAGATGTAAAATAAGTGTCTAACTCTAAAATATTATAGCCTTTTTGAATTAGCATATTCAAACCAGTTTTTTTTAACCCAATCATTTCCATATAATTTTCTTTTTCTTCATTTTCTAATTGATTTATTTGGTTTTCGATATCAGCCGAAACTATTAGTGTATTTTTTTCACCAAATTTTTTAATAAAAGCTTTAGTATATTGATTACCATTTTGAACACTTGCCTCATCAACATTACATACAAAAATTTTAGGCTTTAAAGAAAGCAAGCTACTTTGGGTTAATAATTTTTTTTCAAACTGATTGTGAAGAATTTGGATATCCTTAGAGTTGTTAATACAATCTGAAGCTATTTCCAGTAGTTTTAGCTGCTCCTCATCTACATTTTTTTTATTATTTTTTTCTAATCTTTTTTGAATAGACTCTAAGTCTGCCAGCATCATTTCTGTTTCAATAATTTCTAAATCTCTTATTGGATCTACTGTAGGGTTAACATTTTGAATATCATCAGAATCAAAACATCTAATCATATGAACTATCGCATCCACTTCTCTTATGTGAGATAAAAATTTATTTCCCAAACCTTCACCTTTTGAAGCACCTTTAACTAAACCAGCTATATCCACAAACTCTATAGTTGTATTTATTTTTTTTTTTGATTTTGAAATTGATACTAATTTATCTAACCTTTCATCTGGAACAGGAACTACTCCGACATTTGGCTCAATTGTGCAAAAAGGAAAGTTGGCCGCTTGAGCTTTACAAGAATTTGTGAGTGCATTAAATAATGTTGATTTGCCAACGTTAGGTAAGCCAACAATTCCACACTTAAAACTCATTTATTTGTTATTTACCGTACTAGAGAATAAATCTAATTTTTTATCAATTAGTATAGATATTGAATTGATAATATTATTTGTAATTTTTTCTAGTTCCAATATTTCATCTTCATTAAAGTCTTTTAACACATGATCTGAGACATCAGCCTTAGTTTTAGGTCTTCCAATTCCTATTCTTACTCTAGAATAGTCTTTACCAATAAACTTATCTATCGATTCAATTCCGTTATGTCCTGCACTTGAACCAGCAAATTTTGCTTTTACTTTTCCAAATTCAATATCTAGATCATCATGAAATACAATTATATCTTCTGCATCTATCTTAAAATATTCAATTAATTCTCTTATACAAATTCCAGAATTATTCATAAAGGTTAAGGGTTTTATTGCATAAACTTTTTTATCTTCAATATTTCCAGTTGTTAACAATCCTTTAAATTTAGGTTTTTGTTTTGATAGTCCAAATTTTTGATTAAGAGCATCAATCATTTTAAAACCAATATTATGTCTATTGTTTTCGCTATCAGGAGTTGGATTTCCTAAACCTACAAATAGAAGCATAATTTTTTAAAACTGTGTCTAGGAATTTTCACTACAATAAGTTGATTATTTTTTCTCTTCTGGAGCTTTTTTTTCTTCACCTTCTTTTTTATCTCCATCAGCTGTTGAGGTTGCATCTTTACCATCTGCTGCAGGATCTGCTTCCTCAGCTGTTTCAGCTGGTTTCTCTGGCTCTTTCATAACCGTAGGAGCTGCTAATGTTGCAATTACGAAATCTCTACCCATGATTGTTGGAGTAACGCCTTCTTCTAATTTAATTGAAGATATTTTAAAGCTTTCACCTATTTCTATTCCGTCAAGATCTATTGTGATTGCTTCTGGAATCATCTCGCTAGGACATTTTAATTCTATTCTTCTTCTAACTATGTTTAGAACCCCACCTCTTTTTAGACCTGGAGATTTTTCATGATTAATAAATCGAACAGGTACCTCTATTCTAATTTTTACTCCCGGAACAACTCTTAGAAAGTCTATATGAGTTGGTTCATCAGAAACAACATTATATGTAATTTCTCTTGGTAGTACATTCTGTGGTTTGCCATCTAGGTTAAGAGTAATTATATTTGATAAAAAATTTTCTTTATCGATTAAAAATTTAAGAGTTTTTTTTAAAACTGAAACTTTTTCATTTTGGTCAGTTCCTCCATAGATAATACCTGGAACATTACCGTTTAATCTAAGAGACCTAACTTCGCCTTTTGATTTTGTATTTCTAGTATTTGCATCAAGTAAATTCATAAAAGCAGAGCTTTCTAGCGCAACTTTCTTAATAACTCAAGATAATTATTTAAATAAGTCAGATACTGACGTTGAATTTGAAATTCTTTTAATAGCCTCACCCATAAGGCTTGAAATTGGCAAAACCTCAATATTTTTTGTTTTTATAATTTTATTTTGGTTATCAATAGTGTCAGTTATAACTAAATTTTTGATAACTGATTTTTTGATTTTATCAACAGCCTCACCACTTAGAACACCATGAGTAATATAAACATAAACTTCTTTAGCTCCTCTGTCTTTTAATGCTTTAGCAGCATTTACAATAGTTCCCCCAGAATCGATTATATCATCCACTATAATGCAAGTTTTACCCTCGACATCACCAATAACATTCATAACCTTAGATTGACCTGGTTTAGGTCTTCTTTTGTCAACAATAGCAAGGTCAGCATTTAAAATTTTACCAAGAGCCCTTGCCCTTTCTGTTCCTCCTACGTCTGGAGCTACACAAATTATATTTTTGCTTTTGATATTTTTTTTAGCATGCCTTGCAAAAATAGGTGTAGCAAATAAGTTATCTACAGGTATATCAAAAAAACCTTGAATTTGACCAGCATGCAAGTCAACAGTAACAACTCTATCTGCACCAGCTTTGGTAATTAAATTAGAAACAAGCTTTGCAGATATAGATGTTCTAGGTACCACTTTACGATCTTGTCTTGCGTATCCAAAATAGGGAATAACAGCAGTTATATTTTTTGCAGATGATCTTTTCAAAGCATCAATACAAAGTAGCAATTCCATTAAGTTATCATTAGCAGGTGAAGAAATTGATTGAATTATAAAAATACTATTACCTC
>CAJQSG010000023.1 GCA_905612525.1 uncultured Candidatus Pelagibacter sp.
GATCTTTTAGATAATTCCTTAGCTAGTTTAATACGTTGAGCCTCACCTCCAGAAAGTGTCGTAGCTTGTTGTCCAATTTTTATGTAACCAAGTCCTACTTTTTTTAATGTTAACAATTTTGTTTTAATATTTGAAATATTTTCAAAATATTCACAACCTTCATCAACAGACATGTCCAAAACATCAGCAATACTTTTATCTTTAAATTTTATTTCAAGTGTTTCTCTATTATATCTTGTACCCTTACATTCATCACACTGTATATAAACGTCAGGTAAGAAATGCATCTCGTATGTTATGACGCCATCACCTTCACAGGCCTCACACCTCCCACCTTTAACATTGAATGAAAATCTTCCTGGTTTGTATCCTCTAGTTTTTGATTCTGGTAGGGCTGTAAACCAATCTCTAATTGGACCAAAAGCACCTGTGTAGGTTGCCGGATTTGATCTTGGAGTTCTCCCAATAGGTGATTGATCTATATCAATTATTTTATCAATGAGTTCCACACCCTTGTAGCTTTTAAATGCCTTTGGAACTTTTCTAGCTTTATTGTTTAAAGTTAAATTTAGTGCATGATACAATGTTTGTAAAATTAGTGTAGATTTACCACTACCAGAAACACCTGTTACACAAGTAAAACTTCCTGTTGGAATTTTAAGATTAACGTTGTTCAGGTTATTTCCACTAGCACCATTAATTTCAACAAATCTTCCATTTTTTGCAAGCCTTCTGGTTCTTGGAATTTCTATATATTTTTTATGAGATAAGTATTGACCAGTAATACTGTTTTTATTTTTTAGTATTTCATCATAAGTACCTTGTGCAATTATTTCACCACCATTAGTTCCGGCTTCTGGACCCATATCTATTATATGATCTGCATTTTCCATCGTTTCCGTATCATGCTCAACAACAATTACGGTGTTACCTAAATCTCTTAGTCTTTTTAATGCATTTATTAATTTAACATTATCTTTTTGATGCAATCCGATAGAAGGTTCATCAAGAACATATAATACACCAGTTAATCCAGAACCAATTTGTGAGGCGAGTCTTATTCTTTGAGCCTCACCTCCAGAAAGAGTACCTGACTCTCTCGATAATGTTAAATATTCAAGCCCAACATTTAAAAGGAATGTTAGTCTTTCATTAATTTCTTTTAAAATATGTTCTGCTATCTTAAATTGTCGTTTATCAAGGTTTTGTTCCAAGCCTTTAAACCATTTAGCTGCATCTAAAATAGATTTTTTAGTTACTTCACTTATATTCTGATCGTCAATTTTAACACACAAGGCTTCTTCTTTTAATCTATTACCGTTACATCCTTCACAAGCAGAATCGGATTGGTATTCAGCTATTGCTTCTCTTTTCCATTCACTATCAGATTCAAGAAATCTTCTTTCAAGATTATTTATTACACCTTCAAAAGTTTTTTTATGTGAATATTTTTCATAACCATCGTCATAAACAAACTTAATTTCTTCTTCATCTGATCCAAACAATATTACATCTCTAAATTTTTTTGGAAGTTTTTTCCATCTTTCATCTAAAGAAAATCCATAATGTTTAGCAATAGAGGCCAAGGTTTGAGCATAATATAGTGTTGTAGATTTGGCCCATGGTTCTATAGCACCATCTGCTATACTTTTTTTTTCATCAGGAACTACTAAATTTGGATCTACATTCAATTTAATACCTATACCTTCACATTCTGCGCAAGCTCCGTAAGGACTATTAAAAGAAAAAAGCCTTGGCTCAATCTCTTCAATTGTAAAACCACTTTCTGGACAGGCAAATTTTGTAGAATAAATTAATTTTTCAATTTTTCTAAATTTTTGTGGCAATGTTTCATCTTCATACTCAACAAATACCAATCCATTTGATAAATTTACAGCTGTCTCAATACTTTCAGCAAGTCTATTGCCAAGATTGGAATTCAAAACAATTCTATCAACTAAAACAGATATGTCATGCTTGAGTTTTTTATCTAAATTAGGTGCATTGTCTATTTCATATATGACTTCATCAATTTTAATTTTTCTAAAACCTCTTCTTTTATAGCTTAAAATATCTTTTCTATACTCACCCTTACGACCTCTAACCACGGGAGCAAAAATATGAATTGTTGATTTTTTTGGTAATTTTTTTATTAAATCAACAATTTGGGTTATTGTTTGTGATGTTATTGGTTTTCCTGTGAATGGTGAGTAGGGTACACCTGCCCTTGCATACAGCACTCTCATGTAGTCATAAATTTCTGTAACTGTTGCAACAGTTGATCTTGGATTTTTAGATGTGTTTTTTTGTTCAATAGCGATAGCTGGGCTTAATCCTTCAATAAGATCAACATTCGGTTTTTTCATTTTATCCAAAAATTGCCGAGCATAGGCTGATAAACTTTCAACGTATCTTCTTTGTCCTTCAGCGTAGACTGTGTCAAATGCTAATGAGGATTTTCCTGAGCCAGATAAGCCAGTTATTACAACAAATTGATCTTTAGGAATTTCAACTGAAACATTTTTTAAATTGTGCTCTTTTGCACCCTTGATAACTATCTTTTTGATCATAATTTTAGTTGCTTTAAATTAATAAAATTAATATTGATTTTATATTGTGATATAAAAACTAATTAAATAAATAAAAAATTATAAATATTATGGCTGGAAGTTTAAATAAAGTATTATTAATTGGACGTTTAGGCGCAGACCCTGAAATCAAACAAATGGTGAATGGCAAAAGTCTTGCTACCTTAAGTTTAGCTACTAGCCAATCTTGGAAAGATAAAGCTACTGGTGAAAAAAAAGAAAAAACAGAATGGCACCGAGTAGTTGTATTTAACGAAGGTTTAGTCAATGTTGTTCAGCAATATTTGAAAAAAGGAGCACAAGTGTATGTTGAGGGGCAAATAACCACTAGAAAATGGAAAGATGAACAGTCTGGCCAAGATAAATATTCGACTGAAATTGTAATACAGGGTTATAACTCATCTCTTACAATGCTGGGTGGTGGTACAGGTGGTGGAATTCAAAACGACAATACACAAGCTCCGTCTACTAATTTAGAAGATACTCCCCAAGCCCCAAATGATATGGATGATGAAATTCCATTCTAGCTTCTATGCAAAAAACTGAAATTCCTAAAGATAAGAACATTAAGTTAATTACGATGCATGATGAGATGAGCTCGTCATACTTATCTTATGCAATGAGTGTAATTGTTAGTAGGGCTCTGCCTGATATAAGAGATGGCTTAAAACCTGTACACAGAAGAATTTTATTTGCGATGTATAAAGGTGGTTATGATTGGTCTAAACAATTTAGGAAATCAGCAAGAATAGTTGGGGATGTTATTGGTAAATATCACCCGCATGGAGATCAATCAGTTTATGATGCACTTGTAAGAATGGTTCAAGATTTTTCTATGAGCTTACCTTTAGTTCAAGGTCAAGGTAACTTTGGATCAATAGACGGAGACCCAGCTGCAGCAATGAGGTATACCGAAACAAGATTGGCTAAAGTTTCCCAATATTTAATCGATGATATTGAGAAAAATACTGTTCAATACAAAAGTAATTATGATGAAACAGAAAGAGAGCCTACAGTCTTACCAGCACAATATCCAAATCTACTAGTTAATGGAGCTGGGGGCATAGCTGTAGGTATGGCCACAAGTATACCACCTCATAACTTGGGTGAAATTATAGATGGAACATTAGCTTTAATTGAAAACAAAGATATTAAGATTAAAGAACTGATGAAACATATTCCTGGCCCAGACTTTCCAACAGGTGGGGTTATTATTGGTAAGTCTATTATTAAAGATGGCTATAATGTTGGGCGTGGTTCCTTCAAAATTAGAGGTGAAATAAGTGTTGAAGCGCAAAAAAATGGAAGGGAAAGACTAGTCATTACTTCAATACCATACCAAGTTAATAAATCTGTTTTAAATGAAAGAATTGCCCAACTTGTAAGAGAAAAAAAAATTGAGGGAATTAAAGATATAAGAGACGAATCTAATAGAGAGGGTATAAGGGTGGCAATCGACTTAAGAAACGGTGTCGAGCCTGAAACAATAAAAAGACAATTATATAAAAATACATCTATAGAAAGTTCTTTTGGCTTTAATACTTTAGCTATTGTTAAAGGTAAACCTGAGTTATGTAATTTAAAAGATTTTTTAACTAATTTTTTAAGTTTTCGTGAAGATATAGTTATAAAGAAAACTAAATTTGATTTAAAAAAAGCAGAAGATAGAGCACATATCTTAATAGGTTTATCTGTTTCTGTTGAAAATTTAGATAAAATTATAAAAGTTATCAGATCATCAAAAACTCCTGATGATGCAAAAAAATTACTATTAGATACAAAATGGAAAATAAATAAATCTTTAAAATTAATATCACTGGTAGAAGATAAAAAAGGGAAGAGTTTATATTCACTATCTGATGCTCAAGTAATAGCAATTCTAGAATTAAGACTTCAAAAATTAACAGCACTTGGAATTAATGAAATTGAAGTTGAAATAAAAAAATTAGCTGATTTAATAATTGGTTACAAAAAAATCATCAACTCCAAAAAAGAATTACTAAAAGTAATTAGTGAAGAGCTAAAAACTATTAAAGAAAAATTTTCCGTACCAAGAAGAACTAAAATTATTGATGCTGTATTGAATTATGATATTGAAGAAACCATTCAAAAGGAATCTGTAATTATTACAGTTACTCTTCAAGGCTACATTAAAAGAGGTGCCTTGAGTGATGTTAAACAACAAAAACGTGGTGGTAAAGGGAAGTCTGGAATTACAACTAGAGGTGAGGACTCAGTGGTTAAAACTCTTTCTGTTAATACTCATACTTCAGTGCTTTTTTTTTCTACAGAAGGGCTCGTATATAAAATTAAGGCATGGAAAATACCTGAAGGT
>CAJQSG010000024.1 GCA_905612525.1 uncultured Candidatus Pelagibacter sp.
GAATATAAAAAAATTCCAGAATATCAAAACATAAATTATGGCATGTCTCTAAATGAGTTTAAGGTGATTTTTTATTGGGAATACGCTCATAGATTATTAGCAAGATTTGTTGGATTATTTACCTTAATACCTTTAATTTTATTTAGCCTATATTTTAAAAATACCCAACATTATTCAAATAAATATTATTGGATATTTTTCCTTGTGTGTCTTCAAGGATTTATTGGTTGGTATATGGTTTCCAGTGGATTAATCCAAAACAATGATGTTAGTCACTTTAGGTTAAGTGTACACTTATCTTTAGCATTATTTATTTTATGTTTAATTTTTTGGTTTATTTTGAATGTTTATAAAATTAAGAAATTTCAATTTAAATTGCCATACAAGCTCTTATTATTTATTCTTATACTGATTGTTTTACAAATTATATTGGGTGCTTTTTTATCAGGCTTAGATGGAGGTCTTATTTATAATTCATGGCCCGATATGAATGGTAGTTTTTTCCCTGGTGATGTTAGTTATTTAGATTTATTAAGCACTCAATTATTTTACAATGTATCTATAATTCAATTTTTACATCGTTTTACAGCTTATTTACTTTTATTCTTTATTTTGATTTTAAATTATTTTTTTATAAAAAATAAATCTAATATTAAAAATGTTATATTATTTGATGTAGCAATTTTGCTTCAAGTTTTTTTAGGAATTGTAACTTTAATTTCTGGTGTAGAGATTAAATATGCATCACTACACCAGTTAGGATCAATTTTTGTTTTGACCACATATCTTATGATTCTATATAAAAATTCTAACCGACGGCTTTAGCTTTTTTAATATTTTCAATATTATCTGAAGCTCTATTGAGTGCTTGCTCCAGGTCTTCAATGATATCATCTATATGCTCTATACCTATCGCCAACCTTACATACCCTGGCGTCACACCAGCTGCTAATAGTTCTTTCTCATTTAATTGACTGTGAGTAGTTGACCCTGGATGAATAGCCAAACTTCTTGCGTCACCAATATTAGCTACATGGTAGAACATTTTTAAAGCTTCAATAAATTTCTTACCAGCTTCAATACCACCTTTTAGCTCTATTCCAACTAAACCACCGTATCCACCCTTAAGATATTTTTTAGCTCTTTTACCTATCTCTCCGTCATATTTTGTTGGATAGATTACTCTAGCAACATTTTTGTGTTTAGATAAATACTCGACAGTTTTTTCAGCATTTAAGCAATGTTGTTTCATTCTTAAAGCTACTGTTTCAAGTCCCTGTATAATTCCAAAAGCATTATCAGGCGCCAGAGCTGAACCAAGGTCTCTTAAAAGAGTAACTCTTGCTCTGACGACAAATGATACATTGGCACCAGTAAGTTCTGGAACAGCTTTACCCCAAATAACCCCACCGTAACTTGCATCAGGCTCATTAAATAAAGGTTGTCTTTTAGGGTCTGCAGTCCAATCAAAATTTCCACCATCAACTAGACATCCACCTACAACAGTTCCATGACCAGCAATATATTTTGTGAGTGAGTGAACAACAACTGCTGCACCATGCTCTAAAGGCTTACAGAGAATAGGGGATGCAGTATTATCCATTATTAAAGGTATGTTATATTTTCTTCCAATATCAGACACTTCTTGGATAGGAAAAACTCTTAGGTATGGATTGGGTAAAGTTTCTCCATAAAAAGCTCTAGTCTTATCATCTACAGCTTTTTCAAAGTTTTTTGGATCAGCTGGATCTGCATATCTAACTTCAATTCCAAGTTTACTCAAAGTGTGGGTAAATAAAGAAATAGTTCCACCGTAAAGATCAGTTGAACTAACAATATTATCCCCAGCTTGAGCAACATTTAAAATTGCAAATGTTGAAGCAGTTTGTCCTGAAGACACTGTTAAGCAAGCTAAACCACCTTCTAATGCTGCTACCCTTTTTTCTAAGGCATCATTGGTAGGGTTCATAATTCTTGTATAAATATTCCCAAACTCCTTCAAGCTAAAGAGATTCGCAGCATGCTCGGTACTATCAAATAAGTATGAAGTTGTTCTGTAAATTGGAACTGCTACGGCTTTTGTTGTTGGGTCACTTCTGTAATCACCACCGTGAATAACGACAGTTTCTGGGTTTTGTCTTTTTGTGCTCATCTTATGCTCCTTTTTAGTACTTAAGCTTATGCAAGGCGTACAATATAGTTCAAATGCCTACCGAAATTGGGTGTAAATAATCCTGTTTAGCAACACTAGCCTGCAATAGGAACAAATCGGCTTAATTAAATTAGCACTTAAGTTAACAATTGCAAGGTAAATATAAAATTGACTTTATATCTAATAATAGTATTAATCCACGCACAATGACAAAATTTCTAAAACAAAGCGAATTAACTAGCAACTGGTTTGAAATTGATGCAAAAAATGCTGTAGTTGGAAGGCTTGCTTCTATAATAGCAATGATTGTTAGAGGAAAAAATAAAACTACTTTTACTCCTCATATGGACGATGGTGATTTTGTTGTAGTTAAGAATGTTGAACAAGCAAAATTTACTGGAAAAAAATTCAAGGACAAAAAGTATTATAGACACACTGGCCACCCTGGTGGAATTAAAGAAATAACACCTGAAAAATTATTAGAAAAAGATAAACCTGGTGAATCATTGAAATTAGCTGTTAAAAGAATGTTACCTGGTGGAGTACTTGGTAGAAAACAATTAACTAAAGTAAAAATTTATGCTGGTGAAGATCATCCTCATGCAGCACAAAACCCTAAACTTTTAGACTTAGGTAAATTAAACAGTAAAAATTTAATAAGAAATTAATATGGAAACAGCAGTCGCACCAACTAAAGTTGCTCCAAAAAAACCTAAAATTAAATTAGATTTTAAAGATAGTAAATATGCAACTGGTAGAAGAAAAAAATCTATTGCAAAAATTTGGGTGAAAAAAGGAACTGGTAAAATTTATGTAAATGGCAGAACCATGCAGGACTATTTCACTAGTGGAAGTCATAAAATGCAAATTACAAGACCATTCGAAATTATAAATCAAGCAACAGATTATGATGTTAGGTGTAGTGTTGCAGGTGGTGGACACACAGGTCAAGCTGGTGCAATGGTACACGGTATTGCTAAAGCCTTAATTTTGTTTGATGCAGATAATAGAGCTATACTTAAGACAGAAAAATTAAATACTAGAGATTCTAGGTCAGTTGAGAGAAAAAAACCTGGTCGTAGAAAAGCTAGAAGAAGCTTCCAATTCTCGAAAAGATAATTCTTTTTTAACCCTAAACTGCTATAGTAAAAAAATGCCTAAGCTTAATGTTTTAGTTGCTGGATCTACTGGTTATATAGGTGTTCAATTAATTAAATTATTAGTTAAACACAGTGATATTAAAATTAAATATCTTTGTGGAAACTCCTCTGTTGGAAAAAATATTTCTAGTTATGAGAAATTATTAAGTTCAATAGTATTACCAAAAATTACTAAGTATAATAAATCTTTCTTAAAAAATATTGATCTTGTATTTACAGCCTTACCTAATGGTGGGAGCCAAGATATTTCAAATGATTTACTAGATCATAATGTGTTAATTGATTTAGCAGCTGATTTTAGACTTAATAGAGCATCAGATTACCTAAAATGGTACAAGCAAAAACATAGATCAGTTAAGAATATTAAAAAATCAATTTATTCTTTACCAGAAATTAATGGCGATAAAGTTAAGAAATTTAATATTATTGGGTGTCCAGGCTGTTATCCGACATCGATACTTTTACCTCTTATACCTCTAGTTAAAAAAAACTTAATAAAAATAGATAATGTAATTATAGATTCTAAATCTGGTTATTCAGGAGCGGGTAGAGGAGTTCATGATAAATATAAAGATAAAAACCTTTATGAGTCTTTAAGTGCTTATGGAGTAGGCTTTCATAGACATAACTCCGAAATTCAACAAGAAATTAATAACCATACTAAAAAGAAATTTTCTTTCACTTTCACACCCCATCTAAGTCCAATGTTTAGAGGTATACTTAGCACTATTTATCTAGATCTTAATAAAGGTGTGAGTATTAAAAAATTAGAAAATACTTTAAATAGTGAATACTCCAAAAGTAGATTCGTTAGAATTTTAAAAACAAATTCATTGTTAAGTACAAATGACGTAATTAACACAAATAATTGCTCTATAGTAATTTGTAAAACTAAGTATAAAAATAAGGTTATTATTTTATCTGCTATTGATAATTTAATTAAAGGTGGAGCAGGTCAAGCAATACAAAATATGAATATTAAATATGGTTTTAATGAAACAAAAGGATTAATTTGAAATACTTATTTTTATCTTTAATTTTGCTTTTAACCTCTTGCTCATTAAGCAAAGATTCTACTTACTGGAATGAAGATCCACTAAAAAAATCTATTGAGGATAAAAAACTATCAATGATATTAAATAAAACTGGTGATTATAAATCAATGACTTTTGATGAATTTAATCTTTTTCTTAAAGATTATTCAATTAACGCAAAATACCCAGACATAAATAAATAGATGAAAAATACAGTAAACATAGCCGTTGTTGGTTTAGGTCAAGTTGGTATTTACTTATTAAACGAACTTAATACTAAAAAAAAAGATATAGAGCTTAAGACAGGTAAAAAAATTAATATAGTAGCTGTTTCAGCAAGAAGCATTTCTAAAAAGAGAAGATTTAAAGTTAATAAGAAAATATTTTTTAAAAACCCATTAGAAATTTTTAATAAGACTAAAGTAGATATTTTATTCGAAGCTATAGGTATGTCGGACGGGATATCTAAAAAAGTTGTAGAAACTGCTTTAAAAAATAAAATACATGTAATCACTCCTAATAAAGCACTTATTTCTAAACATGGTGATTATTTAGGAAAGTTAGCTGAAGACAATAACGTTAACTTAGAATTTGAAGCATCAGTTGCAGGTGGTATTCCAATATTAAGAGCTATTAAAGAGGGCCTTGCAACTAACAAGATCACTAAAGTTTATGGAATTCTAAATGGTACTTCTAACTATATTCTTTCAGAAATGAGAGATGCTAAAGATAGTTTTGCTAATGTTTTAAAAAAGGCTCAAAAATTAGGATATGCTGAACCAGGCAATCCTAAATTAGATCTTAATGGTTTTGATGCTTTTGCTAAGGTAAGAATTTTATCTGCTCTTGCATTTAATACTAAGATTTCAAAACACAAATGTTTGATGGAAGGTATTGAAAAAATTGAGTTGAAAGATATTGAAATTGCCAATCAATTAAATTCACGTATTAAATTATTAGGTATTTCTGAGATTATTAATAATCAATTATTTGAAACTGTTCATCCATGCTTAGTTAGTAAAAATTCGTACATTGGTAACGTTGGTGGTGTTATGAACGCTGTTATTCTTGAAGGAAAACCTGTAGGTGAAAGTATATTGCAAGGCGAAGGGGCTGGACCAGGTCCAACTTCATCATCATTATTATCTGATCTACTTTCAATATTAAATGAGAACGTTAAAAAACCTTTTGGTATTCCTGGTAATAAACGCAAATCAATTAAATACTACAATGTTGATAATTATGTAAACTCTCTTTATTTAAGATTTGAAGTTAAAGACAAGCCTGGTGTTTTATCAACAATCACTAACAGATTAGCTAAGTATAAAATTTCAGTAAAAAGGTTAATTCAAACACCTGATAAGAAAAATGATAAAGCTACCATTGTTATTATTACTCATAAAACTAATGAACTTAATTCTAGGAATTGTCTTTCTATATTCAAAAAGGATAAGAATATTCTTAAATACCCTACGTTGATTAGAATTTATAGTTAATGGAAATCTATCTAAAGTTATTTGAGGTCTTATTCCCTGTTTTTTTTGTTGTTGGTATTGGTTATTACTTAGGAAAAAACAACCCTAAAATAGATACTACATTCATAACCGATTTTGCTGCAAATATTGGAACACCAGCAATGATTATTTACGCACTAACATCAACTGGAATTTCTTTTGACATATTTAAAAACTATTTTCTGTATTATTTAATTGCAATAATAGCTTTTACTATCATAGGAATTATTTTTTTATTTTTCTTAAAAACTAAAGATATTATTCGTGAGCTTCCTCCATTTATTATGCCAAATACTGGTAATATGGGTTTGCCTATATGTTTATTCGCTTATGGTTCTCAAGGACTGGGTGTTGCTGCTGCTATTTCAGCTTTAATAATTGTATGTCATTTTACACTAGGTATTTTTCTTGCAGATAGAAAATTTAATATTAATGTTATTCTTAAAAACCCACCTTTTTATGCAGTAATCATTTCAATTATTTTCCTTTATTTTAAAATTGAACTTCCAGTATTTATTGAAAATACAACTTTTCTCTTAATGTACGCTACAATCTTCCTGATTTTGATGTCATTAGGTATTGCTTTAACTCGATTGAAAGTTTTTTCTTTCAAAAAAGCATTAATTTCATCAATTGGAAGAGTAATCCTAGGACCGATTGTAGGGCTTTTATTAATTAAATATTTTAATCTTGAGGGCTTTGCAGCCGGTGCTTTATTAATTCAATGCTCTATGCCAAGTGCTGTCTTGACTTATCTTGTAGGATCTATTTACTCACCAAAAAAGATAGTTGATAGTATTGCTAGCATGATTGTTGTTTCAACTGTTATGTCTTTTATTACAGTTCCTGTGGTCGTATTCTTTGCTTTAAAATACTTTAATTAAACTGTATCTATTGGCTTATGAAAGCCATCTCTTTTAATTTGTTAGCCTGGGTAATGCTCCCAATAATGGATGGTTTTGCTAAATATTTAAGTGCAGATATGCCTGTTTTACAAATCACATGGGCTAGATATTTTTTTACTGTAGTATTTACTCTTCCTGTGATGTTCTTCTTCTACAGAAAGCAGCTTGTTTGGACAGATAAACCAAAATTGCAGTTAATAAGAGGTCTTATTTTGCTTTGTGCAAACATCAGCTTCTTTTACGCCATATCTATTATCTCTTTAGCTAAAGCTTTAACTCTTGCTTTTATAGCTCCCCTTATTGTTACAGCATTTTCTCCTATGTTACTGGGTGAGAAGGTGGGTGTTAGGAGGTGGACAGCTGTTATTATCGGCTTTATAGGCTCTTTAGTGGTTATAAGACCTGGTTTTGTTGAACTTAACTTAGCTAGTTTTTCAGCTTTAGGAACGGGTGTAATGTATGGTTTTTACCTCATAATTACTCGTAAATTAAGCACCTCTGATAACCCTTTATTAACCTTGCTATTAACTGGAGTTGTTGGGTTAGTGGCTGTTTCAGGTGTTATGCCTTTTATATGGGTTAATCCAAGTGTTTCACAGTGGTCTATGATGGCCTCGATAGGTGTTTTCGCCTGCGTTGGACACTTATTCCTCATATTATCACTCAAATATGCAGATGCCTCTAAATTAGCCCCATTTAGCTACTTTGAGATCATTACCAATATCATTATAGGCTACTACTTCTTTAGTGACTTTCCTGATAATTGGACATTCTTAGGTCTGTCGATTATCATTATGAGTGGTATTTATATTTCTAGAAGAGAGGCTTATATTAAATCATCTTAGTTAGGTAACATATTGTTACTAATACTTAATATTATACATTAATTATTTAATTTAAACAGTTGAAATTATTAGATTTAATAATATTTATAAATTATGTAAGAACTAATAAATAAAACTAGTTAAGTAGTAAAATTACGTAAAATATTTTTACTAAAATAGTAAAATAATACATCAAAAGTAGCAAAATCAATTATCTTTAGATAAAAAATTAAGATTATAGGAATTTAGATTTTTAAGAAACCAAATATTCTTATAATAGAGTAATAGATTGCTAATTAAGTGTTGCTATTAAATGCTTATTTAAATTATAGCTAATTTTGAATAAATTTACTTTATTTTGAGGGTAGAATAGGGGTCTAAAAAAGCCTTTAAAATTGAGCTTTTTGACCTTTCCAGAATCATTGCTATTGTTGACAAGTAGAGCAATGCAGTATGAGAATATACCGTTTAAACGTCCATAGGACACCTTATTTTAACTGAAAGGTCATTTGCAGTACAACTGAAGGATGCATTAAGAAATTGTGTAATAATTATGGCTAAATTAGTTATAAGTGTTTAATACCAACATTTTTAAACAGTTTAGAATCTTAAAAACCTCATTTTATGAAGACTTTTTCAGATCTCAATAAACGGCGTTTTTGTTGAATTCCCCCTTTTCCAGAGTATCCGCCGAGGCTTCCATCTGATCTGATCACTCTATGACAGGGTATTTTGGGAGGATAGGGGTTTTTACCTATAGCATTAGCGACTGCCCTGACTGCTAGCGGTTTTCTAATGGCTTTAGCAACATCCATATAAGTCTTCACTTTGCCTTTGGGTATTTTCTTCAGGTAATTCCAGACTTTTAGCTGAAATTCAGTCCCCTTTAAGTTCATAGAGCTCAAAACCTGTGTTATTGGCTATTTTATTGTATAATTTCTTTGCTTGTTCATTGCTAGAGTGGGTAATCCAACGAATTCCTTGCCAATTATTGCCTTTAGATAAGGATTTTAGATGACTAATAAGCTTTTGAGCTATTTTTTGACCTCTAAAATCTGGGTCTACAAACAAATCGTCTAAAAACCCAATATATTGACCCTTGATTGGTCTTGGCATTGTTCTATAATGAGCAATAGCAACTATTTTACCCTCTAATTTAAAGCAAAGACCGTTAACATCGTGGCTTTCATCATGAATCCATCCCCAAAGAGTGTCTAAAACCTCTGTATTCATTGGGACTTTGTAGAAATCGGCATAATCATTGTATAATTTTGCCCAATTTTCTTTATCTTTTTGCTCTAATTTCCTAATCATTTACTTTAATATATATTTATAAATTATTGATATTAATGATTTATATATTTTTTAACAGTTTCTAATAAAAATCAGCTACCTAGTCCTTTTGTTAAACGCTTGACTTCACAAAATTTTTTTATAATTAAGATTTTCTTTGCATGTGTCTTGCAAAGTTTAATTTTTACAATCTTTGTCGTCATGCTCATAATTGATTCTTATAAGCTATTGACATTATTTTAAACTAATATATATTTCCGATAATTAATGGTTATCGGAAAATAATATAGAATTTAATAATATGTCAATAGAAAATCCCTTTAGTATTCTTAAAATAAAAACAAAAACTAAAAATATTTCAAAAGATATCAAAGCTCTTGAGGAAGAAACTTTAAAAAATCTTAGAAATTCAAAATCTAATAATACTTTAAGAGCTTATAAAGCTGACTATAATGACTTCTCTTTATTTTGTTCAAAAAATAATTTTCAATCAATGCCGACACAGCCAAAAATTATGTCTCTATATTTGACTTATTTGTCCAAAACATCAAAATATAGCACATTAAAAAGACGCTTAGCCTCCATAAGCGTTCTGCATAAGATGAAAGGACACTATATTGATACAAAACATCCTATAATAATAGAAAATTTAATGGGCATTAAAAGAACAAATGGAAGTAATCAAAAAGGAAAAAAACCATTATTAATCAATGATTTAAAAGCATTAATTAAAGCTATATATATATCAAAAGAAAAAGATTTTAGAAAAACTAGAGATAAAGCTTTAGTATTAATTGGGTTTTCAGGTGGCTTTAGAAGGTCGGAGTTAGTTGATGTTGAATATGAGGATATAGAGTTTGTTAGAGAAGGTGTTAAAATTTTTATTAAAAGGTCTAAAACTGATCAATCTGGCGAAGGAATGACTAAAGCTATCCCCTACTTTGAAAATGAGGATTTTTGTCCAGTAAAATCACTGAAAAATTGGATTGAAGTATCTGATTTAAGAGAAGGTAAAATTTTTAATATTTCGGACAAGAGTGTTGCTCTAATAATAAAAAAATATGCCAATCTGGCTGGCTTAGATGCACAAAGATATGCGGGGCACAGTCTGAGATCAGGCTTTGCAACATCTACAGCAGAATCTGGAGCTGAGGAAAGAAATATAATGGCCATGACAGGACACAAATCGACAGAGATGGTGAGACGATACATTAAAGAGGCAAATTTATTTAAAAATAATGCACTTAATAAAATAAAAATTTAAATTGGAATCCAGCTATCAGGCCAAAAATCAATATTATCTGAAGGATTTAACATATCATCAGAAGGTCTTAGGCAAACCTTATCACTGGAAGTATTAAGCCAAGCAGCCCACCAATGAAATGACGTTGGTGCAACAGCAAAATGCTTACATTTAGACATTAGATAAAAATCCTCTAGACCTTTATCAGTTAGATTATTTTTTATAAATATTAATCCTGTGATATTAAAAAATCTTTTATCAAGATTATCAAAATTATCAGAAAATAAAAAAAATTTAGGTTTTTCTATATGGTTCTTAAAATAATCAATTGATTTAATAATATAATTATACTGTAAATTCTCAAAATGATTAGTTTTTTTTAGTTTAGCCTCATCCCTATCATCATCTAATGTTTCAGAATATCTATCTCTACGAATAGCAAGTGAAACAGAGTTAGAATTAGTAATTAGATCAAAATAATTCTTTAAGTAGTTAATATTATTTTTAAAAGAAAATTCATTAAGCAATTGAGGTCTATATTTAAGAAAATATTTTTCTGATTCAAAATAACCTTCGATATAAGCTGTACTTTGATATTTGTTCTTTAAATAAATATCACTAAACAAGGTCTTTTTAGATAAACCTTTGTTTTCTAAAATAAATTTTTTTTTTTTATAAAATCTATCGAAAAAAATAAAAAATTTTCTTTTAAAGTAACCAATTTTACTATCAAAGGTAAGTTCATGTGCCAAAGCATTTGCCGATATATTAAAAACGGATAATTCATACTTAGGAATAAAGTGTTTAAATTTTTTTTTTAGATTTTTTTTTAATAGTTGATTTGGACCAGTATAAGTATCAAGCAAAAGCTCTCTATTAAGTTCTTTAGAAAAAGCAAATGCTGCAGCATACAAAAACATCTGGTTACCAAAACCATTTGATATTCT
>CAJQSG010000025.1 GCA_905612525.1 uncultured Candidatus Pelagibacter sp.
AGCAAAAAAAGTTTATCAAAATTGGTAGCATATAAAGATTTTAACTGCTTTAAAGACCTGTCACAAAAATATAAAAATAAAGATAAAATCGATACTAAATTAGGAAAAGATTCAATTACACTCTATAAAAAATAATATGTTTAATGGAATAATATTTAATCAAGGAATTGTTCAAAATATTAAAAAAAGACTCAAAGGAATTAATATTTTTGTAATATCAGACCTGAAATTAACGAAGAAAGATATCGGTGTCTCTGTTTCTTGTGACGGTGTTTGCTTAACGTTAATAACCATTTCAAGAAATGTAATGGAATTCTACCTTTCAGATGAAACTATACAAAGATCTAAATTTAAGTTTTTAAAAGTTAAAGACAAAATTAACCTTGAATTACCATTAAAGTATGGTCAAAAAATTTCAGGTCATATTTGTCAAGGACACATAGATACTGTGGGCAAAATTTCAAATATTAAAATAGTTGATAAATCTTACTTATTTGAATTTGAAATAATCAAGAAAGAGAGAATAAATTTAATTGAAAAAGCTTCTATTTGTATCAATGGAATTTCTTTAACAATTTCTAAAGTAACTAAAAAGGGTTTTCAAATATGGGTAATACCACACACATATAATCTCACTAATCTATCATCTCTAAAGAAAAACAGTCTCATTAATATAGAGATAGATATCTTATCTAAATACGTTAGAAATTATTTTAATGATAAAAAATAGTTTTACTCCAATAGAAAACATAATTGCTATTGCTAAGAGAGGTGGCATGTTTATTTTGGTTGATGATGAAAAAAGAGAAAATGAAGGAGACTTAATAATATCAACAACAGACTCAAGTGCTAAAAATATTAATTTTATGGCCAAATATGGTCGTGGATTAATTTGCCTAGCACTTGATAGCGTACAGGCAAAACGGTTAAATTTATCCTTAATGTCACCAATAAATCAATCAAGGAATAAAACTGCTTTTACAATTTCAATCGAAGCAAAAAAAGGAATTACAACTGGGATTTCAGCAAAAGATAGAGCTAAGACGATTAAAATTGCATCTAAGAAAAATGTAAATAAAAAAGATATTGTTTCGCCTGGTCATGTTTTTCCAATCATTGCCAAAGATGGAGGTGTTTTAGTTAGAGCTGGCCATACTGAAGCATCTGTGGATATATCAAAACTAGCTAAAAAAAATAATTCAGCAGTTATTTGTGAAATAATGAATGAAGATGGTACAATGGCTAAGGGTCAAGATTTATTTAACTTTGCAAAAAAACATAATTTAAAGATTGGCAAGATAGAAGATCTTATTGCTTATCGTTTAAAAAAAGAAAAACTAATTAAACTTAAAAAACAATCTGATATTGAAGTTAAAAATCAGAAATATAAAATTAGAATTTATGAAAATCTTTTAGATGGATCTGAGCATTTTGCACTAATTAAAGGAAATATTAAAAAAGGGATAGTACCAAGAGTTAGAGTAATTTCATCTAACGTAGTTCAAAATTATTTAATCAATCAGCAATTACCAAATTCATTTGATAAAACTTTAAATTATTTTAAGAAATTTAATAACTGTGTTTTAGTTTTTATAAAAGACACAAACTTAAAATCCGTTACACAAACGCTCAAGGATTATAAGAACAAAGATTTTTATAAAAAGGGAAATGATAAACTTATAAGAAATTATGGTATTGGAGCTCAAATAATTAAAGATTTAAAGATTAAAAATATGATATTAATTACAAAATCTCTTAAAAAAGTTATTGGTTTAGAGGGTTATGATATAAAGATAACTAAACAGGAAATCATTTAATGAAAAACAAATATTTAATAGTTATTGCTGATTATTATAAGGACATATCAAAAGGCTTGTTAAGTAGTGCAAAAAACATATTGCCCAAATCTAGTTTAATAAAAATTATCTATGTTCCAGGTGTTTTTGAAATACCAGTTACAATTTCAAAGAATATTAAGAAGTATGATGCTTTTTTAGCTCTTGGTTGTGTTATTAAAGGCCAAACACCACATTTTGACTTTATTTCTCATTCTTCAACTGATGCAATAATGAAGCTATCTATAGAAAACAAAAAACCCATTGGTAATGGAATTATTACCTGCCTCAATATGCAACAAGCTATAGCTAGGAAGAAAAAGGGAAGAGAAGCAGCTCAAGCTGTAATATCTGTCCTTTCTCAATAACAATGAGAACTCCATATAATCCAAATCAAAGTCCAAGAGTTATAATTATCCAAAAATTATATGGTAATTTTTTTAATGATGACACAGATTTAACTTTTCCCAAACATAGATTTAAAAAATTCATTAAAGATGTGGTTTTAGGCACAATAGAAAGAGATGAAGTTATTAAAGAAGAGGTTAAAAAGTATTTAAGTGAAGACATTTTACTAAGTAATCTAGATAAAGTTTTTCAAGTAATTGTAAAATCAGCCATATTTGAGTTTCTATATAAGCCAAAAGTATCTACAAAAATAATTATTAAAGAATATCTTGATGCATCAAACTTCTTTTTGGAAGATGGTCAAACTAAATATTTAAATGCAATATTAGACAAAATAGCTAGAAAAATAAGAACTACTAATGCATGAATTTGAATTAATAAAAAATTATTTTCAAAAACTTTCTAAAAAATCACCAAGTGCTTTAAATTTAAATGATGATGTTTTTTTTGATAAAAAAAATAGGTTAGCAGTATCAGTAGATACATACTTGGAAGGTAATCATTTTGTAGACTTTAAAAAACCTGAACTAGTTATTAAAAAGATAATTAGATCATCAATTTCAGACCTTATTTGTAAAGGTATTAAACCAAAATATTATTTTATTTCAGGATCAGGTAATAAAAAAAGTTTTTCAAAATTGAATTTATCCAAAATTAGTAAATCACTTAATCAAGAACAAAATAAATATAAAATATTTTTAAGCGGTGGAGACACAGTTTTTTCTAACAAGTTAAGTTTTACAATTACTTCAATAGGTTTTGCTAATAATATTGTTTACAGGAACAAAGCTAAAGTTAATGATGATATATATGTCTCTGGAAATTTAGGAGATAGTTATTTAGGTTTATTAGTTTTAAAAAATAAGATTAAGCTTAATGCAAGATTAAAAAAATATTTTACTAATCAATATTTTATGCCAAATATTCAATTAAAATTAATTGATCAAATCAAGAAATTCGCCAATACCTCAATCGATATCTCTGATGGACTATTAGCGGATCTTGATAAAATGATTAATAGTCAAAAATTATCATACAAACTTTTTTTAAAAGATATTCCAATTTCAGATAATCTTAAAAAAGTACTTGATTTTAAGAAACTATCTAAGATCAATTATATTTCTAATGGTGATGATTATCAGATTTTATTTACGGCCTCAAAAAACAAGATGGGAATCATAAAAAAAATAGCTTCTAATTGTAGAGTTAAGCTTACAAAAATTGGCTCAATCCAAAGCTATGTTAAAAAATCATCCATTATTGATGGCAAAAATCTTCAAATATCCCTTAAAAACAAGGGTTATTTTCATAAGTTTTAGTAAGTTAAATATTGCCTTTTATTGCTTTTTTTGTATTGTCCGGACTTTAAATAATAAAATTTTAACAACCAAACAACTAAAAAGGCATCATGAACTCACTTATAGAAACAATATTACTTTACACCATAGCAGCAGGATCACTTGCAATCGTTTATGGGTTTTTTACTGGTTTAAATATTCTTAATCTAAGTGCTGGAAATGCAAAAATGCAAGAAATTGCATCTGCAATTCAGATTGGAGCTAAAGCTTATCTAACAAGACAATATAAAACGATAGCCGTGGTTGGAGTTGTTGTTTTAGTTATTATTTGTGTAGTGTTTAGCCCTTTAGTTGGTCTTGGTTATTTTATTGGTGCAACACTATCTGGAATAGCCGGATATGTTGGAATGTTAGTTTCGGTTCAAGCTAACGTTAGAACTGCTGAAGCTTCGAGAAAAGGTTTAGCGAGTGGTCTTGCCGTAGCTTTTAAATCAGGTGCTGTCACGGGAATGCTTGTTGCTGGTTTAGCTTTATTAGCTATAGCAGTTTATTATTATATTTTATTAAGAATGGGTGTTGCAGATAGAGAGGTAGTTAATGCATTAGTTGCCTTAGGTTTTGGTGCTTCATTAATATCAATTTTTGCAAGATTAGGTGGTGGAATTTTTACTAAAGGTGCTGATGTTGGTGCTGACCTAGTTGGTAAAGTTGAAGCTGGAATACCTGAAGATGATCCTAGAAACCCAGCAGTTATTGCAGATAACGTTGGAGACAATGTAGGTGATTGTGCTGGTATGGCGGCAGATTTATTTGAAACTTATGCTGTAACTATTGTTGCAACAATGGTTCTGTCTTCAATATTTTTTGTAGGTGATATGAATATGATGATCTACCCTTTAACAATTGGTGGTGCTTGTATTTTAACATCAATTTTAGGAACTTTCTTTGTTAAACTTGGAAGAAGCAAGAATGTTATGAATGCTTTATATAAAGGATTTGTTGTTTCTGCAGTTTCTTCATTAGTAATTTTATACCCCGTTACTGATTATGTAATTGGCTTTGCAAGTGAATATACTGTTAATGGTAAAAGCTTTACTGGTATGAGTTTATATTATTGTGGAATAATTGGTTTAGTTATTACTGGTTTATTAATTTGGATCACTGAATACTATACTGGAACTGAATACAGACCAGTAAGAAGTATTGCTAAATCTTCTACAACAGGTCATGGAACAAATGTTATTCAAGGCTTAGCTGTATCAATGGAAGCTACAGCGATACCAGCTTTAATTATTGTTGCAGGTATATTAGCAACAAATTCAATTGCTGGTCTTTACGGAATAGCTATTTCTGTAACTACAATGCTTGCATTAGCAGGTATGGTTGTTGCACTTGATGCTTATGGTCCAGTAACAGATAACGCTGGTGGTATTGCTGAAATGGCTAAATTACCAAATAATGTAAGAAAGACTACGGATGCATTGGATGCAGTAGGTAATACTACAAAAGCTGTTACAAAAGGTTATGCAATTGGTTCAGCTGGATTAGGTGCGCTAGTTTTATTTGCAGCTTATGTTGAGGATATCAAACATTTTTCTGGAACAACCGGATCTAAATTAGAAGGTATAGTTGTTACTTTTGATCTTACTAACCCTTATGTCGTTGTTGGTCTATTAATTGGTGGAATGCTTCCATATTTATTTGGATCAATGGGAATGCAAGCTGTTGGAAGAGCAGGAGGAGCTGTTGTTGTTGAGGTTAGAAGGCAATTTAAAAAGTTCCCAGGGATTATGAAGGGCACGCAAAAACCTGATTATGCAAAACTTGTAGATTTATTAACTCAAGCTGCAATTAAAGAGATGGTAATACCTTCTTTGCTTCCAGTTTTATCACCAATAGTTTTGTATTTTTTAATCTTACCTATTGGTGGACAAGCTGAAGCATTAGCCTCTGTTGGTGCGATGTTGCTTGGTGTAATTATAACTGGGCTGTTTGTTGCCGTTTCAATGACAGCAGGTGGTGGTGCTTGGGATAATGCTAAAAAATATATTGAAGATGGTCATCATGGTGGAAAAGGTTCTGAAGCACATAAAGCTGCAGTAACTGGCGATACTGTTGGAGATCCATATAAAGATACAGCTGGTCCTGCGGTAAATCCAATGATCAAAATTACAAATATTGTGGCACTATTATTGTTAGCTGTGATTGCAGGATAATTAATCCTCTACACGTTTTCTTTTTTTGCCAAGTGGATCATTAATTCTATCCCTCATGCCTGAAAGCATGTTGTAAAGTGTTGATTGTTCATTACTTGACAGGGTGGTTATTTGATTTGTAAAATCAATGTTGTTTAGGTCACTTTTAGTAACTAAAGTTTTATCTTTAAGAAGCCCTCTGTTGTCAAACTCCAATAACACTATTGTACTGGTTAATAATTCTTTTTTACCAAGTTTTGAAACTTTTGACGAAGATGTACCACGTTCAATATAAATCCATAAGTTTTTATTGAAATTACTATTGGTTGAGGGGGGGCCCAGTAACTGAATTATATCATTTTTATTTGTGCTTTTATTTGAAATTTTATTATATTTTTTTTCTAAAAAATGAACTCCATGATGTTTTACAACTTTATTTAGAGTGCAATTTGGAATAAATAAAAATATAATAAGTAAAAATAAATAATTTTTCATGAATTCTAAATATATAAAGATTTACAATAGTTTTGTTAATTTAACTAGAAATAAAGAGTTATACAAAAATTTTGAAAATCAAGACAATTTTTCAGATAGACTGATATTTTTTCTGCTACATTTTGCTTTTTTTTTGAAAGTATACAAAGATAACAATAATAAAGATATTTTACAGGAAATTTATGATTATATTTTTAGACAAATGGAGTTAAGTGTAAGAGAAATTGGTTATGGTGATCAATCTATTAATAAGAAAATGAAAGATTACCTGAATTTATTTTATGCTATGATTGATAAAATTCATTATTGGGACAATCTAAGTACAGAATCTAGATGCTCTATATTAGCAACCTTTTTAAACAATTTCGCAGATATCCTATATTTGGTTAATTATTTTGATAAATACCATTCAAATTTAAAAAATAATACTTTAAATTCTCACATAAAAGGTGTAGTTAAACATTAATTTTATTATGGCTGTACCTAAACGAAAACAATCTCCGTCAAGAACTGGAATGAGAAGAGCCCAGAATATGAAGTTCTCATCTAAGAATATTGTTGAAGACAAAAAATCTGGTGAGTACAGATTACCACATCACTTGGACCTTAAAACTGGAATGTACAGGGGTAGACAAGTTTTAGACCCTAAGGAATAAAAGTCAAAATCATAAAATGAACAAAATAATCAAAATTGCAGTTGATGCAATGGGTGGAGATGGTTCACCAAAAAAAATTATAGACGGTATTACACATCATTACAAAGATAATAAAGATACATTCTATAAAATATTTGGTGACCAGAATAAAATTATTAAACATATTAACAGTAATTTGCCCAAATCTTCCTTTGAAATAATTCACACAACGGATGTTGTTAAGGGTACGGATAGTCCACTGGAGGGAGCAAAAAGAGGAAAGAGTACCAGTATGTGGCTTGCTATACAGAGCGTTAAAGAAAAAAAATCTGATATAGTTATCTCTGCTGGTAATACAGGAGCTTTGCTCGTTATCTCAAAATTGAATTTAAAAATGATTGAAAATATTGATAAGCCAGCACTATCTGCTTTATGGCCAAATAAGATAGGTTTGAGTGTTGTTTTAGATTTAGGAGCAAATATTGAATGTAGTCCAAAAAATTTAATTGATTTTTCTATAATGGGTTCGTCATTATTTAAATCTTTATACCCTGATGATAACGCAAAAGTTGCTCTACTTAATATAGGATCTGAGGAATTTAAAGGTAATGAGGTTATAAAAGAGACTTATCAGCAACTCAATCAAAGAGATAATAGAGATTTTGAATTTAAAGGATATATTGAAGGAAACCAATTAATGAACGGAGATGTAAATGTAA
>CAJQSG010000026.1 GCA_905612525.1 uncultured Candidatus Pelagibacter sp.
GTAAACTGCCAAAATATCATCAAAGTTTCATTATTAACAGTTTTTGAAATTTCATTTATTCTGTTAAATTCTTCGTCATTTAATGAAAAGTTTGTTGAATCAATATTTAAGGATTCTATATTTTTAAAATAATATAGTAGCTCTAAAAAATCATTTATAAAAACTTTAGGCTCAACTCCTTGATTGTATATTTCTCTATAAATATTTAACACTTCTGTTTCTTTTCCTTCGAATATAAGTTTAAATAAACTAATCAATTGTGATTTATCAAAATAACCAAATATTTGTTGTGCAGTAAATAAATCTAACTCTTTATTCTTATCCAATGTAAGCAATGCTCTATCCAATAAAGATAGGGCATCTCTAACCGACCCTTCTGAAATTTTAACAATTAATTTTAGAGCATCGTCAGATGCTTTTCCTTTTTCTTTATCCTTAATTTTTTTTATAAAATTAAATAATTCTAAAGATTTAATTCTAGATAAATCAAACCTTTGGCAACGTGATACCACAGTTATGGGAATTTTTTTTATTTCTGTGGTTGCAAAAATAAATTTTAAATACTCAGGTGGTTCTTCTAATGTTTTTAAAAGCGCATTAAATGCTTGCTTACTAAGCATGTGAACTTCGTCAATAATAAATATTTTATATTTAGCAGTTGTTGGTCCATACCTTGAAAATTCTATAAGATCTCTTACATCGTCCACACCCGTTTTGCTTGCTGCATCCATTTCCAAAACGTCAATATGATTTGAGTTTGAAATAGCAGTACAATTTTCACAGAGATCAACTTTACATAGGTTGTCAATTCCGTTCGAACAATTTAAAGATTTAGCAACTATTCTTGCTGTAGTCGTCTTTCCAATTCCTCTTATCCCTGTAAAAAGATAAGCATTGGCAACTTTATTAGCTTTAATTGAATTAGATATTGTTTTACCAACCACATCTTGACCTATAAGATCATCAAATGTTTGTGGTCTATATTTTAAAGCTAAAACTTTTGTATTTTTATTCATTTTTATAAGGAGGCTAGAACCTGAAAAACTGTCTCTACGACTGCTTCTGTTAAGATCTGGTCGGGTTAAAGCAGCATCCACCTCTAGCCTCCAAAACTATTATAACAGTAATGTTTTCCAATCTACAATAAAACTTTATGGACTATTTTTCTCTAAATTTATCGGCCTCAAAAACACCTAGTACGTGAAAATCTTGACAATGAAGTCCCAATTCTTCCAAAGATTTTTGAACCTTTGAATCTTCTATGTGTCCATCTAGATCGCACAAGAAAAAATATGATTCAAAGGAGTTTTGCTCTGGATAACTCTGAAGTTTTGTAAGATTAACCCCATTAATCGCAAAACCACTCAGTGACTGATAAAGAGCAGCTGGTTTACTTTTTAACTTAAATAAAAAAGAAGTTATATATTTTTTATCACCAAAATCTGGTTGGAAAACTTCTTTCCCCATAACTAAAAATCGAGTTGCATTACCCCTTTCATTTTCAATATTGGGTGCAAGTATTTTAAGTTTATAAATTTTCGCACTTAATGATGAGGCAATTGCAGCCTCTCTTTTAATCTTATTTTTTGAGATTGTTTCTGCAGAACCAGCGGTGTCTGCTCTGATGTGTTCAACTAGATTATTTTTTTTAATAAAATTTGAGCATTGAGATAGGGCTTGTGCATGAGAAAAAATATCCTTAATATCAATTAAACTACTCCCTGGTTGTCCTAATAAATTGTGTTCAATTTTTTGAAAATGTTCTGCATAGATATTTAGTCTATATTTAAAAATTAAATATTCTATTCCAATATTTCCTGTAATTCGATTAGACTCCGGTATTACTATTTTTGAATTACTTTCCAATGATGCCTTTAAAAAGCATTCATCGAATGTTTTGCATGGTATAACTTCTGCACCTGGTTCAATCTCAAGTGCTGCCAAATGTGAATAAGCACCAAAAGTTCCCTGAAAATAAATTTTACTCATTTTGTGATTTATATTCCATAATCTTTTTTATAGCTAGGTAATCTTCTTCAGTGTCAACTCCTATCGGAGAAGATTTTGCTAAAGTTACATTAATTTTTAACTTGTTATCTAAAGCTCTTAACTGTTCTAACTTATTTTTTTTCTCATTACTTGTTTGATCCAAACTAACAAATTTTTCTAATATGCTGACCTTATATGAATAGATACCAATATGATGATAAATATTTGGGTTATTTATTAATAAATTCTCTCTAGTAAAATTTAAAGCTACCGAAAAATTATTTTCTTTCAATTTATTTTCAGTAATAACCTTAACTACATTTTTATTATTCAGTATTTTGTCGTCTTGAATTATTGCAGCTAATGTTCCTATCTCTGATTCACTATCAATCATTAAGTTATTTAGATTGATAATGTCATTTTTATTAATATTAGGCTCATCACCTTGTAGATTTAGTATATAATCAATATTTTTTATATTGAGTTTTTTATACGCTTCAAAAATTCTATCTGTACCAGTTTTATGATTGTTATTAGTTAAAACTGCTTTACCTCCATTTTTTATAACATCTATAAGTATTTCTTCATCCTCAGTTGCAACTACTACCTCACCAATATTAGCTTCCACAGCTCTCTTAAAAACATGAGAAACTATAGATAAATTATTAATCTTCAGAAGTGGTTTTCCAGGCAACCTGGTTGCAGCCATTCTTGAAGGTATTAATATTAGTGTTTTTGTCATTATAAAATTACTCTTTTTATGCGTTTAACAGACGTAAAATTAAAAAATTAAAAATTAAGTATTTTTTTAATTAACATGTTATATGTCCAAAATAATAATAATTAAATGGATTCGTTTGAACTAAATAAAATCATTGCTGCAATTTTAATGGTTGTGCTACTTGTAATTGGCTTGGGTAAATTTGCAGATGTTCTTTTTTATGTAGAAGTGCCTAAAAGCCCTGGATATCAAGTTGAGGTAGAGAGCCAATTAGTTTCTGTTATATCTCAAGCAGCTGAAGAAGTAGAAAAAATTGATATAACGGCAATAATGGCACAAGGTGACATTATAGCTGGTAAAAAGATTTTTAAAAAATGTGCAGCATGCCATTCAATTAAAAAAGGTGGATCAAATAAAATTGGTCCTGCGTTATATAATATAGTCGGAAGAAAGGTTGGTGCTGCAGCTGATTATAAATATTCTAAAGCTTTATCTTCATATGATAAAGAGTGGACGTTTCAGGAGCTAAATGGTTTCTTAACAAAACCATCTACTTACTTAAAAGGAACAAAAATGTCTTATGCTGGCTTAAGAAAAGAGGTGGATAGAGCATCCATAATTAAGTACTTAAACAAAAATAGTGATAATCCTAAGCCTCTACCTTAATTTTCCAAAGCAATATAATAAAATACTTTTTTGAACATGAACTCTATTAAGTGCCTGCAACCATACCCCAG
>CAJQSG010000027.1 GCA_905612525.1 uncultured Candidatus Pelagibacter sp.
TTTTAAAAAAAATAAGTCAATCAAGTCAAATAATCATGAGGGTTGTATTTCACTAAAGCCAATATTTTATAAAAAAGATAAAGAAACCTTTTTTAAGGATAAAAATATAATAAAATTCAATTTTTTATTAACAGATGAGACACATTTAAATTTTTCACTAATTGATGCAATCAAAGTTATGAAATGTGAGGATAAAAATTTAATACATGTAGAGTCTTTTATAAGTTTGAAAGAACTAATTAGATCCTTAGTTAGTTCTTATTATTATCTTTTCTTAGCAAAAGATATAGACTCATCATTTACAGTAGATGGTGTAAATTTATCAAAATTTTATAAAGATAGTATTACTTCAACTTTAATCAATAGATTGAAGCTGAACATCTACAATGAGGGATTTATAAAAGCATTAAAAAAATTTAAGATTAAAAAATTTAATTTATATTTGTTTGAATATAGTTTTGGTTTTTTTCTTATCAATTTAATTAAAAAAAGAATTAATAAAATTGAAATTATTGGTCATCAACACGGTATTTTTTCAAATGAATTAATGTGGTTTGACTTATTAATAAAAAATAAAAATAAAAATAATTATATACCAGACAAAATTGTAAGTTTTAATCGATATTCATTTAAAGACTATAAACAAAAAATTAATTGTCAAAAAACAAAATTTAGTTTTAAAGATAAAACGAATTCAAGTATTTCACTTGAATATCTAGAATTAAAAAAAAAAAAACAACACAATAAAATTTTAGTTTTGCCAGGAACCCATGATGCAGATTTTATTTATAAAAATGTAAAAAATAAGATAAAAAATAACTATTCAAATGATATTTTTTATTTAAAATTCCACCCTAAAAAAAAGATTTCAGCCGTTAACTCAAGAAATTTGAAAATAATTTCCTCAATAAAAAATAAAAAATTTACCAATGTTGTAATATCTCCAACATCTACGTTAGTTTATGATTTTATTAAATTAAAAAAAAATTTTATGATATATACTGTCGATTATAAGCAAAATTTAATATCATCAAATTTAAGTAATAAAGTTAAATTTTATTTTTTTTAAAAAATTTTATATTTGGATTTAGAAATGAACAAAGGTAAAAAGTTAATAATATTTGATTTAGATGGAGTATTAATTGATTCTTTATCAAATATGAAAATAGCGCTTAAAAAAACAGCGTCAGCTATGAATATCAGATTAAACTTTAATGAATATAAAAAACACCTTGGATTACCATTTGAAAAGATAATGAGTAAAATGGGTATTAGAAATAATGTTGGAGATATTAAATTTAATTATTCCTATTACTCAAAACAAGGAATTAAAGAGATTAAGATTAGTAAAAAACATATTAAAGAGCTGAGTTATTTAAAAAAAAATTATTATTTAAGTGTTTTTACCTCCAAAGATAAAATTAGAACTCTTGCTATTTTAAAAAGATATAATTTTTTTAATTTTATTATTACTTCAGACGATGTTATAAAAGGCAAACCTTACCCAGAAGGTATACTTAAAATTCTAAAAAAAAATAAAGTAAGTAAAAAAAATTGTATTTATGTTGGTGACAGTATATATGACTATTTATCAGCAAAAAAATCAGGAGTAAATTATCTTCATGCTAGTTGGGGTTATGAAAAAAAATTAAAAAAAATTTATAAAATTAAAAAAATATCAAGCTTTTTAGAGATACCAAAATATTTTCAATGAACATGGTTTCAATCATAATGCCTTATTATAAAAAAAAAATTTTCTTTTTATTATCACTAGAATCAGTTCTTAATCAAACATTTCAAAATTTTGAAATTATTATAATATATGATGACTCAGATCTGTTTGATTTGGATTATATTTTGGAGAAACAAAAAATAGACAAGAGAATTACAGTAATTAAAAATAATAAAAATTTAGGCGCAGGTTTTTCAAGGAATAAAGGAATTTCAATCTCTAATGGTAAGTATATTGCTTTTTTAGACTGTGATGATTGTTGGCATCCAGAAAAACTTGAAAAACAATTAAATTTTATGAAAGATAATAAAATTTCATTTTCATTTACTTCATATGATGTGATTAATTCCAAAGGTGAAATTATTAAAAACAAAAAAGCGCCAAAAAAAATAACGTTTAAAAATTTGCTGATAGATTGTAATATTGGGTTATCCACTGTAATATTAGAAAAGAGGCTTATTAATGATAACTGTCAATTTCCAAATTTAAAAACAAAAGAAGATTTTGTGTTATGGCTGAAAATCTCCAAGAAAACAGATTTATACGGAATAGATGTTCCACTTGCAAAATGGAGAAAATTAAATAACTCTCTTTCATCGAATTTTTTTCAAAAATTAATTGACGGATTTAGAGTTTATAATAAATATATGAAACTTAGTTCTATTAAATCTTTTTATCTATTAATTATTTTATCAATAAATTTTATAAAAAAAGCTTAAATAAATGAATTTATATATTTTTTCAATTTTTATAATTTTCTTATCATTTTTATTAATTTTACTATGTAACAAAAATTCATTTTTAATGAATAAGACAGGAGACTTACATCAAGAGTATGCTGGTTACTCTGATATCCCTCTGGCTGGTGGAGTAATCATTTTTTCCTCCATGGTTATCTCAAGCTTTTATGAATTTAATTCAATTTTTTGGTATCTTGCGGCCATGTTTTTTATTGGTCTTCTTTCAGATTTAAAGAAGTTAAATTCACCAATGATTAGATTTTTATTTCAATTATTATTAATTATTTTTTGTGTCTACTCATCAAATATTATTTTAAACACAACAAAAATAGTTTTTTTAGACTATTTATTAGGTAATTATTTATTTTCAATTTTTTTTACCTCTTTTTGTATTTTAATTATTATTAATGGAAGTAATTTTATTGATGGTATAAATTCGTTAGTTATAGGTTATTATATCATTGTTTCATTTGCATTATTTTTTTTAAAAAATAATGGATTTCAATTTTCATTTAATTTTCCAATAAATTTATTAATAATTTGTTTGCTAGTTTTATATTTTTTGAATTTATTTAATAAATTATACTTAGGCGACTCTGGGGCTTATCTTCTAGGATTTTTATTTAGCATCGAGTTAATAAATTTTTACACGCAAACTATCATTTCTCCATTTTTTATAATTTTATTATTATGGTATCCAGCATTTGAGAATTTATTTTCAATTTTGAGAAAAACTAATTTTAAAAAGTCGCCCATCATTCCAGACACTAATCATTTACATCAATTGATTTTCGCATTTTTTAAAAGCAAAAATTACTCATCAATTAAATCAAACAATATAACTGGGATTGCAATAAATACTTATAATGCAATTATAGTATTGCTAGCTACAATCAATCCGGCACATACACAATTTCAAATTACTTTGATTATAGTAAACCTACTTATTTATACTTTTTTATATATGCGGTTATTCAGGTACAGATAATTATCTATTTTTTGAAAAAAAGATAAATCATGTGTTTTAGAATTAGAAACCCATCTTTAAATGCATTAACTTTTTTTATTCCACCTAATCTTTTTCTTTCAAATGAACCTATAGAAGACATGGTCATATCATGTTCTTTTGCTTTTATAGGTAGCTCAATACAAAAACTAAAATCCTTTTGAACCAAATTTAGTTTTTTAGCTGATTCTGTTTTGCCCAATACAAATGTATATAATATATCTGTAATAGGTAGCTTAAAAAAAATATTACCAATTTTTGTAAAAATAAAATTTCCTATTAATGTAATAATTGTATCATCATCACTACCTGAATTTTTCTGATAACGTGAGCCAAAAATAAAATCATAATTAAGTTTATTTATCTTATCCAACATATATTTAAGCTCCAAAGGATTAAAAGACCCATCTGCATTAAAAATACAAAAGTATTTTGTGGTAGTTGAATTGATTCCATGAATTAACGCATCACCATAGCCATGATTTACTTGGTAAATTATTTCACAATTAAAATTTCTGATAGCGTTTATAGTTAAAACATCATCTCTATGTAATAAAACTTTTATTTTAACATTTTGATTTTTTATTTCCTCTAATACAATTGGTAGAGACTCTGACTCATTTTTAGCTGGTATTATTAAAGTTAATTCATTCATAAATTATTATTGTCTTTATAAATTAATTATAAATAAAAAATATAAAAAACAACCCAATATTGATCTTAAATAAGATAAAATATTTTGTTTACACAATTTATAAAAAATAAGATGTTAAAATATCAATAATGTAATATTAGTTACTGTATTAATTTTTTATGGAATTCAATATATACAAGTACTTTTTATTTTATTTTTTAATTATATTTTCTGTAGTTGGGTACGGTTTATTTTTTTCCCATATAACAAATACTAAAAATATTTCTAAAAATTTTGGTTACTCAGGTTTATTAGGATTATTTTTTTTAACAATTTATTCTTATATATCTAATTTAATATTGGCACATGGCCTAATACATAATTCAATAATACTTTTATTAGGAATTATATCTTACTTGTATTTTATAAGAAAAAAAGTATTTAGAAATAAAGAAATATTATTTATCATTTTAATTTTTATTGTTTTATTTTTATCAGTTTTAATATTTAAAACACATGATGATTTCCCATACTATCATTTTGCATATAGTTATTATTTGACTCAAAGTTCATCGTACGTTGGTATAGGCCCATTTAATCATGGATTTAGAACACCTTCATCTATATTTTATTTAAATTCGCTATTCTACCTACCTTCAATTAAATATTACATGTTTCATATGCCAGCATTATTGGTGATGGGTTTCGCAAATATAATTTTTCTAAATAAGATTATAAAAAGTATCAAAAATAACAATATCAATTTTTTAACCATTTATTCTTTGTTATCTATTTTATTTATAGATATTTTTTTTTATAGAATTGCAGAGCATGGAACCGATAGATCAGCACAGATATTAGTATTTGTTCTGCTAATAGAAATTTTATTATTAATTAATTTTTCAATTAATGATAAAAATAAACTTATTAAAATTTATATTTTAATAGGTCTAATTATTTCTTTTAAAGCTTTTTATTTTTTGTACTTATTATTTTTTATACCTATTGTTTTTTATTTTTTTGACAAAAATAACAAATTTAAAATTTTTAGTAATTTATATAATCAATTTTTTGTATATTTATCTCTGATAACTATTTGTGTAATAATGACTAGTCTTTTAAACACTGGATGTTTGTTATATCCAGTTAACACTACATGTTTTGAAAATTTACAGTGGTCATTTAGTTTGGAACAAGTATCACACATGAATAATTGGTATGAACAATGGTCAAAAGCAGGGGCAGGACCTAATTTCAGAGTTGAAAATGCCAGTGAGTATATAAAATATTTTAACTGGGTTCCGAATTGGATGGATATGTATTTTTTTAATAAAGTTTCAGACTTTATTTTAGGATTACTTTGCTTAACTTTAGTTACTTTTTTAAGTTTTTATTCAAACACAAGAAATAAATTAAGAAATTGTAAAATATTGTCTGTATATCTAGTGTTAATTATTTTGTTTTTGGAGTGGTTTTATAATCACCCATCATTAAGGTATGGTGGATATAGCTTAATAGCAGCATTAATATTCTTACCAAGTTCAATCATGATAGCAAGAAATTTAAATTTAATGGATAAAAATTTAAAAAATAAGTTTTATATCTTAATATGTATTGGTTTTTTTATTTTTATTGGAAGAAATATAGATAGAATTAAAAAAGAAAAAACTTTATATAATTATAAGCCTGTTGAAGAAACATTCTATGAGCTTGGTGATAGGCATTTTTTGATACAAAAAGAATTTGATAAAACTATTAAAAATTTTCATTTATGTAAAGTTAAAGACCCACAATGTTTAAAGGAATTAAACGAAACAATAACCTTCTCTTATGGAAAGTACATATTCATTCAATAAACAATGTTAAAATTTTTTACATTGAAGATATTAGGAATATTTGATTTATTGCATCAACATAAAATATTTAAATTTCTAAAGAAAAACAACTTAAGTGATTTTGATGTTTTGTTTGATATTGGTGCACATAAAGGTGAGTCGATAGATTTATTTCTCAAAAACTTTAATATAAACAAGATCTATTCATTTGAATCTAGTCCGATAAACTTTAAAATTTTAAAAAGTAATTTACCAAAATTAAAAAAAAAATTTACAAGAGAATCTATTAACATTGAAAATTTAACCTTAGGGTCAGAAAGCAAAGATGGTTTTTTGAAACAAATTGATGAAAGTTCATCATCAACTCTAAATAATATAAATATTGAATCTAAATACTTTAAAAGGAAACAGTCTTTAGTTTATAGTTCAAAAAAGAAATTATTTTTTAATGAAATTAAAATTAAAATTAGTACATTAGAAAATTATATTGCTCAAAATAATATTGATACAATACACTTTATGAAAATTGACACAGAGGGGTATGAGTATGAAATATTAAAAGGTTTAGGAAAAAAATTTAATAAAGTAAAATTAATTATGTTTGAACACCATTATCATGACATGCTAGAAAAGAGGTATACTTTTAGTGATATGCATAAATTACTTTCTGAAAATAATTTTATCCAAATTTTTAAGGCAAAAATGCCATTTAGAAAAACATTTGAGTATGTTTATATTAATAAGGAAAAAATTTGAGCAATATCATAGCATCAGTTTTAATAGCTAGTCATAATAATGGTAAATTTATAAATGATTGTCTTGAATCACTAAATGGGCAAAGTTATAAAAATATAGAAGTGATAGTGTTTGATGACTGTTCTCAGGATAATTCTATTGAAGAAATAAAGAAATTTTCCAATATAAATTTAATTGCCAATACTAAAAATAGTAGATTTGGCTCATACAATCAAATGAACGCCTACAAAAAAGCTTTTAAAAAAAGTAATGGAGAAGTTATTTTTTTTTTAGATAGCGATGATTATTTTTGTAAAGATAAAATAGAAAAAGTGATTAATAAATTTACTTTAGATAAAAAATTAAAAATTATATTTGATTTACCAATCTATAAATATGAAAATATAATAAAAAAAAAAACTTATAATAAAAAAAAATATTTCAAAAATTACTGGCCATTTATTTTTCCTCAAAGCTGCATATCAATTCGAAGAGATTGTATGGAAAAAATACTCGAAGAAACTTGCTTCAAATCATTTTCGAATATTTGGATGGATTTTAGAATATCTATGTATTCATACATTATCTTAAAAAATTTTTTTATTTTAAATGAAAATTTAACTTATTACAGACAATCAAATTCCAGTGTTTCTTCTAAGTTTCAATTTTTAAGTAAGTCTTGGTGGAAAAGAAGACTTGAAGCGCACGAATATGTTAAGTTTTTTTTTAAAGAAAATAATATTCATCATTTTAAAAATTTAGATTATGTAATCACTATATTAATTAATAAATTTATATAACAAATGAAAAAAAATATTATAATAATAGGTAAAAGAGGTTTTATAAGTTTAAACCTTTTTTTAAATTTACAATATAAACAAAATATAGAAGTTTTTGATTATAAAAAATTCTTAAATTTAAAAATATCATATATTAAAAAGTTTCATTATGTAATTAACTGTTCAATAAATCATGAATATATTGAAAATAAATATTCTCAGAGGAATGACCTTAATTTTAAGATTGCCAAAAAGATAGAAAGTCTTACTACAAAAATGATTTTTTTAAGTAGCAGAAAGGTATATAAAAATAAGTATGACTTAAAAGAAAGTGATCCTGTATACCCTAGATGTAATTATTCAAAAAATAAATTAATTTCTGAAAATATATTAAAAAAAACTCTTAATAGTAAAATTTTAATTTTAAGACTTAGTAATTTAGTTGGCCCTCACATCAAAAATAAAAATAAATTACACAAAACATTCATGGATATTTTTTTCGAGAATATTAAAAAAGGTATTATTATTCAAAATGATACATGCTATAAAGATTTTTTATCTATTAATAAATTTTGCCAGATTGTTAACGATCTAATTAAAAATGATGCTAAAGGCACATATAACGTATCAATTGGAAAAAAAATTTATTTAAAAGAAATTGTTGAATGGTTGAATTATTATAATACTGAAAAATATAACTATGTGAAATTAGATAAAAAACACAATAATGATAGCTTTACATTAAATAATCGTAAATTAATGAAAAAAGTTAATGTAATAAATAGAATAGAAGATTTGAAAAAGGATTGTAAGATGATAAGTAAAAAATTCTTTAAAAATAGGAACTAATAATGAAAAAAAAAACTGCTTTAATTTTTGGTGTTACTGGACAAGATGGATCTTATCTTGCCGAATTTTTATTAAAAAAAAATTATATAGTTCATGGTGTTAAAAGAAGATCTTCTTCAATCAACACACATAGAGTAGATCACATCTATCAAGATCCACATGAAAACAAGAGAAATTTTTTTTTACATTATGGAGACATTACTGACTCTACATCAGTTTTTAAGGTTATTAGTAATACGAAACCGAACGAAATATATAATCTAGCTGCACAATCTCATGTTGCTGTTTCATTTGAGGTTCCCGAATATACGGCAAATGCCGATGCATTAGGAACGTTGAGAATATTAGAAGCTATCAGGTTTCATAAATTAGAAAAAAAAACAAAATTTTATCAAGCAGGAACATCCGAAATGTATGGAAAAGTTCAAAGCATTCCACAAACTGAAAAAACAAATTTTTATCCTTTAAGTCCATATGGAGTAGCAAAAGTTTATGCACATTGGATTACTAGAAACTATAGAGAGGCATATGGTATTTTTGGAAGTAACGGAATCTTGTTTAACCATGAAAGTCCCCGTCGTGGAGAAACTTTTGTAACAAAGAAAATAGTAAATGCTCTATGTAAAATTAAATTGGGGTTACAAAAAAAATTATACCTAGGGAATTTAGGTGCAAAAAGAGATTGGGGTCATGCGTTAGATTATGTTGAAGCAATGTGGAAAATCCTACAACAAAAAACACCTGATGATTTTGTTATAGCGACTGGTAAACAGTATAGTGTTAAGCAATTTGTAAATTTTGTTTCAAAAAGATTGGATATAAAAATTATATGGAAAGGAAAAGGAATAAAGGAAAGAGCAATTGATGTGTCGACAAAAAAAATAATTGTAGAGTGTGATAAAAATTATTTTAGACCCTTGGATGTAAATACATTGTTGGGTGATGCTAAAAAAGCAAGAAAAAAACTTAAATGGAAACCCAAAATTGATATTAATCGATTAGTTGATGACATGGTTACTGAACAGCAAGCTGAACTAAAAAAATATGTTGAATAAAAATACAAAAATTTTCCTCGCGGGGCATAATGGTCTTGTTGGTGGTGCAATTTTAAAACAATTAATTAATAGAGGCTATAAAAATATAATCACTATATCTAAAAAAAAACTAGATTTAAGAGATCAAAAAAAAGTATTTAATTTCATTAAAGCTAAAAAACCCAAGTTTATAATTATTGCAGCAGCTAGTGTTGGTGGTATAGCCGCAAACAATACTTTTAAAGCAGATTTTATCTATAATAACACAGCTATACAAAATAATTTAATTCACTCAGCATTTTTAAACGGAATTAAAAATTTAATTTTTCTTGGATCAAGTTGTGTATACCCAAGACAATGCAAACAACCAATCAAGGAAGAATACCTTCTTACGGGACCATTGGAAAAAACAAATGAACCATATGCAATAGCAAAAATTGCAGGAATTAAAATGTGTGAAAGCTATAATTATCAACACAATACTAATTATTTATGCATTATGCCCTGCAATGCTTTTGGACCGAATGATAATTACGATTTACTAACATCACATTTTTTTCCTGCTTTAATTAGGAGGTTGAGCGATGCAGTAAATAATAAAAAAAAATCAATCAAGCTATGGGGAACTGGAAAAGCTAAGCGTGAGCTCATTTATGTTGATAATATTGCAGATGCCTGCATTTTTTTTATGAATAAGAAAGTAAAGCACTCCTTAATAAATATTGGCAGTGAAGAAGAAAGTTCAATTAAACAGTTTGTTGAAAAAGTAAGAAACAAAATTGGAAAGGGTATCCAAATTGAATTTGATAACAATAAAGAGATGGATGGCACGCCAAGAAAAATACTAGACTGTTCTATAGCCAGATCCTACGGATGGAAAAAAAAAATTAGTTTTAATATAGGTCTTGAATTAACTCTAAATGATTTTTTTAAAAGAAAAGGAAATTTTAGAAAAATAAAATTTTAAATTTGTTATTATGATATCATGAAAAATATAATTGTTGTTACCGGTGGTGCTGGTTTTATTGGTTCAAATTTAATAGAATTAATTTTGAAAGAAACAAAATATAAAGTAATAAGTATAGATAACTACTCATCTGGTTATAAAAAAAATCATATAAACAATAAGAGAATTAAATATATAAAATCTAATACTAGGCATATATCCAAAATATTAAATCGTTTCATAAAAAAAATTCATACGATTTTTCACTTTGGAGAATTTTCAAGAATCTATCAAAGTTTTTTAAAAATAGATGAATGTATTAATTCTAATTCTATAGGCAGTCATGCAGTGTTTAATTTTTGCATGACTAATAAAATTAAATTGATTTACTCTGCAACATCAGCAACTCTTGGCAATAATGGTAATGATAAAAATTTATCCCCTTACGCATTTACCAAAGCAAAAAACTTAGAATTATTAGAGAATTTAAAAAGATGGTTTAATTTTAAATTTGAAATTATTTATTTTTACAATGTGTATGGCCCAAGACAAATATGTAAAGGTGACATGGCAACAGTTATTGGAATATTTGAAAATTGTTTTAAAAATAATATGGCCCTTCCAGTGGTACAACCAGGCTCTCAATCACGAAATTTTACCCATGTTACTGATACTGTAAAAGTATGTTTTATTGCGTGGAAAAAAAATAAATGCAGACATTACAGTATTTCAAATAAAAAAAGTTACAGCATTTTAGAAGTAGCCAGTTTGTTTAATTGTAAAATTAATTATCTACCGTCTAGAAAGGGTGAGAGGTACGTATCTGCTCTCACAAATATGAACTTGTCAAATAAGATTTATCAGATGTATGGAAAAGTATCTTTGCGTGATTATGTTAATGATTATGTAAAAACTTATAAAAATTAACAATAAATGGTTGTTTACAAAAAATAATTAATAGGTATAACACCTGTGCCGGTGATTATTGCGAAGGGGTAATACCCGATCCCATTCCGAACTCGGAAGTCAAGCCCTTCAGCGCCGATGGTACTTTGTCTTAAGGCACGGAAGAGTAGGACATTGCCGGCTAACAAAAAAAATTATGAAAATAAAGAGCTCATTAAAATCACTAAAAAAAAGAGACCTTAACTCCAAGTTAGTTAGAAGAAGAGGTAGAGTTTATATAATTAACAAAACAAATCCAAAATTTAAAGCAAGGCAGAAGTAATTTTTATGGATACTAAAAACCATAAAGATACTTGGAACAGTTTTACTAAATATGTGTTGTGGGGAACTGTCGCGGTGATAGCGGTTTTAGTTCTAATGGCAATATTCTTATTATAAAGTTCTTGTATGAGAATCGTTTCAGTTTCAGAAAATCACAACATTGAAAAAAGAATTGCAATTACTCCAGATATTGCAAAGAAATATATAGCTCTAGGATTAGAGGTATCATTACCTGAAAATTATGGTGAACACTTAGGATTTAAAGATACTGCCTACAAAGAGTCAGGTGTTGAAATTTTAAAAAGAGATTCTGAAGTACTTAATAATGCAGACATAATTGTTCAATTAGGTTTACTCTCTGATGATAATCTTCTACTTTTAAAAGAAAACCAAACTCTTGTTGGAGTGTTTAATCCACATGCTAATAAAGAAAAATTAGAAAATTTATCTAAAAAAAACATTAATATTTTTTCTTTAGAAATGTTGCCCAGAATAACTAGAGCTCAATCAATGGATATACTTTCTTCTCAAGCCAATCTAGCTGGATATAAAGCAGTTATAGAATCATTTGCGAATTTTGAGAAAGCTATACCAATGATGATGACAGCGGCAGGAACAATTCCAGCAGCAAAAGTATTAGTTGTGGGTGCTGGGGTTGCCGGGCTTCAAGCCATAGCAACTGCAAAAAGAATGGGTGCAATAGTATTTGCAACCGATGTTAGAATGACATCAAAGGAACAAGTTGAGAGTTTAGGTGGAAAATTTTTAACTGTAGAAGGGTCTGAAAATCTTGAAACAGAAGGCGGGTATGCAAAAGAAGCATCAGATGAATTTAAAAAGAAACAGGAAGAACTGTTAGCAGAAACTTTAAAAAAAATTGATATTGTAATATGTACAGCTCTAATACCAGGTAAAAAAGCGCCATTAATTATTAAAGAAAATATGATAGCCAATATGAAGTCGGGCTCTATTATTTATGACTTAGCTGCTATTCAAGGAGGCAATGCAGCATTTACCGAAGTCGATAAGATTTTGATTAAAGAAGGTGTAAAGATTATGGGCGAAACAAACATTCTTAATAAGCTGCCTGTTTCAGCGTCAAACTTGTATTCAAAAAATGTACTTAATTTTGTGACAAATTTATATGATAAAGAAAATAAAAAAGTTAATATTAATTTAGAAGACGAAATAATCAAAAAAACATTAATTAAATAAACTTATGGAAATTGATCCCTTTATATTCAGATTGAGCATATTCATTTTATCAATTTTTATTGGATATTATGTTGTTTGGAGTGTTACTCCATCCTTACATACACCTCTTATGTCGGTTACAAATGCCATTTCATCAGTAATAATTGTTGGAGCTATTATTGCTGGATTAGCTGGAAACTCTGATAATGAATTTACTATTTCAAATATACTTGGCTTTGTTGCAATATCTCTGGCGGCTGTGAATATATTTGGTGGGTTTTTAGTGACACAACGAATGCTTCAAATGTACAAAAAGAAAAAGAAAGATAAATAGTTATGTCAGCAAACTTATCAGCAGTATTTTATTTGATTTCAGGAGTATTATTTATACTGGCTTTAAGGGGTCTTTCATCACCCGAAACTTCAAGACTAGGTAATTTTTTTGGAATTCTAGGTATGACAATCGCCATTACAGTTACTTTTTTATCAATAGTAAGTTTTTCTAGTGGACTAATCTATGTATTAATCTTTTTATTAATTGGTGGGTTAGTTGGTGCATTCATAGCTTATAAAATACCAATGACTGCTATGCCAGAGTTAGTAGCGGGGTTTCATAGCTTAGTCGGCTTGTCAGCAGTATTAGTTGCAGTTTCAGCTTTTTTAAATCCAGAAGCTTTTAACCTTGGATCACTAGGAAGTATAAAGCTTGCAAGTTTAATTGAGATGTCAATTGGGGCAGCAGTTGGAGCTATAACTTTTTCTGGTTCAATTATTGCGTTTTTAAAGCTTCAAGGAATAATGTCTGGCTCTCCAATAACTTTTAAAGGACAGCATTTATTCAATGCTTTATTGTTGGTATCAATCATAGTTTTAACTTATTTATTGTGTTCAACACAATCGTCCAATTTCTTTTGGATATTATTAGCAGTCTCATTTTTGATTGGATTTTTGTTGATTATTCCAATTGGTGGTGCGGATATGCCAGTAGTAATTTCCATGTTAAACTCTTACTCAGGTTGGGCTGCAGCTGGAATTGGATTTACTTTAGAAAATAGTGCATTAATTATAACTGGAGCTCTTGTGGGCTCTTCTGGTGCAATCTTATCATATATAATGTGCAAAGGTATGAATCGTTCTTTCTTTAATGTGATTCTAGGAGGATTTGGTGCTGCAGAGCAATCAGCGTCCTCTTCAAACAAAGAGTATAGACCAGTTAAGAGTGGTAATGCGGAAGATGCAGCTTTTTTAATGAAAAATGCATCATCAGTTATAATTGTTCCAGGTTATGGAATGGCTGTAGCCCAAGCACAGCATGCATTAAGAGAGATGGTAGATACACTTAAAAAAAATGATATCAAAGTTACTTATGCGATACACCCTGTGGCTGGAAGAATGCCTGGACACATGAATGTATTGTTGGCTGAAGCCAATGTACCATACGATGAGGTTTTTGAATTAGAAGAAATTAATAACGATTTTGCCAATGCAGATGTTGCATTTGTAATAGGTGCAAATGACGTAACTAACCCAGCTGCAAAAAGTGATCCACAAAGCCCGATCTATGGAATGCCAGTTTTAGATGTTGAAAAGTGTAAGTCTGTATTATTTGTAAAAAGAAGCTTATCATCAGGATATGCTGGCATTGACAATGACTTATTTTATAAAGAAAATACTCTGATGTTATTTGCGGATGCAAAAAAGATGACAGAAGAGATCACTAAAAACCTTTAACAATAAAAACATCAATAAAAATTAAATAGACTAGATAAAATACTTATAATTTTATCAATACTTGTAATTATAATCGGAATTATATTATTAGCTGTTCCTTCAGCTGTATTATTTAAATTGAATTGGAATGAAAAAAAAAAAGAAAAGATCTTAATTTTTCTATTTTACAGTATTTTAGTTTATATAATAAATATCATTTTTTGGATTATTAAATAAGCAGAGGGCATGTCAAGAGATACCCCAGACCGTGCTTCTATAGTCCTTATTTTGTAATGAAGTTGTCAAAGATTAATCTAGAAACTTAGAAAACTTGTCGCTAAATTTTTTGTAGATTCCGTGTATTATGTATGAATGGGTAAAGTAGCAAAAGACAAGTGGGATAAGGTAATTGAATATTTAACACACTCAGATCGTGATCTGCAGAAAGTATTAAGCCTATTAAAAGGTTGTGACCAAGGTAGTGCATCTAATTATGATGTTAATAGAGCGTCTTATTCATTAAATATTATTGCTATAGTTACACAAAAGCAACTTGATCCTGAAAATAAAGACAAGTCACTTACTCACATAATTAAACAGTGGGTTAAATCAAAAGACTTCATGCAATTTTATAATTTGATGAGAAAACAAGAAAATATTACTTGGGATAAGAGTAAACTTGAAGATTACACAAAACAATTTAAGGACCTTTGGTACAGTAAATCACAATCTAAAAGCAAAGAATATTTTAAAAAAATAGATGGATTTATAAGGCTAGGAGATAGTTTTAACAAAACAACTGAAGCAAATCTTTTAGAAAAAGATACTAAAGAAGAAGAAACAAGACCAAAAGCTAAAATAATTGAGAAAACCTTTGATAAAATTAAACAGAATGAACGACGGTCTCGTACGAACATTTCTTAATACAAACTAGATATAATGATGGATCAGATATTACTCTTTGTTTATATGGTAGGGATACTCTTATTAGTACTTCCAGCTTTTCTTCAATCTAATTCTAAATTAAAACAATTCTTAACTAATCTTACTATTTGGATTATTATAGTACTTATAATTTCAACTTTTATTTATATATTTAAAGATTAATGAAAAAGCTTTTGGAGATTGCGGTCAATTTTTGACTCTGAGTGCGGATATAGTGCGGATAGATTATTTTCTGAACGTTGTCTAAATCAAAAAAGTGTTGCTGGAATTGGTTGCGGGGGACGGATTTGAACCGCCGACCTTCAGGTTATGAGCCTGACGAGCTACCAGACTGCTCCACCCCGCGGTATACTTAAATTCTATTCTTAAGCTTATTTAGCTTTTTAACTCTTTTAATATTTTCTTGAAGAATTCTTTTTTTCTTTTCAGAGGGTTTTTCATAAACACTCTTAAGTTTAACTACTTTAAAGAATCCATCGCGTTGTAGTTTTCTTTTCAGAACCCTAAGAGCTTGTTCAATATTATTATCTTTAACTTCTATTTTCGTGAGTACCTCCAAAAAAGTGATTAATTAACACTTTAAAATTTTGATGTCTATTAAATTTATTCATTATTTGACACTTCTCTTGTTTTTTTTGCTTTCTCTTTTTCTTTTTTTTCTTTCTTTATTCTTCTTTCAGCTTTTTCAATCGCTTCAACTAAATCTTTTTGAGAAAAAAGTCCTAATGCAACTGGATCTTTAGGGTTTAAATTATTATAATTCCAATAGCTTTTGTTCTTAATTGATGTCACAGAACCCTTAGTTACTCCAACCAATTTTGCTATTTGTGAATCTTTTAATAGTGAGTGATGTTTAATTAACCACAAAGATGAATCTGGTTTATCCTGTCTCTTTGATAAAGGTATATATTTTTTAATTTTTTTATCTTCACTTGATATTTCAATATCAGTATTCTTAATTTGTAGATCTCTATTTTCATCTTTTGAAGAATGCTCAATTTCTTCTCTTGAAAGTTGACCGGATATAATTGGGTTATATGCCATTATTCCTTTTGCAACTTCTCCGTCCGCAATACCTTGAACTTCTACCTCGTGTAAATTACAGAATTTTGCAATTTGTTTAAATGTTAGCGTTGTATTTTCTACTAGCCAAACAGCAGTTGCCATAGGCATTAATGGTATGTTAGACATTTAATCCTTCTTTTCTGATCTAAAATTTTGAAATTTTTTATTGAACTTACTAACTCGACCTTTATCCATTAGTTTTTGCTTTCCACCTGTCCAAGCAGCATGAGATTTAGGGTCGATTTCTAATTTTAAAACATCTCCTTCTTTTCCCCAAGTAGACCTTGTTTCAAATTGAGAGCCATCAGTCATTGCAACTTTAATAGTATGATAGTTTGGATGTATGTCTTTTTTCATATCGAGACTTATAGCAAAAGAATTTTATAAAACAATTAAAAGTTCTTTAATTTTTCAAGCATTTTGTCGTTAATTGCCATGCTAGAAGCTCTAATTTGGATATTTTTATTTTGAGAAAGGTCTATTTCATTCAACATACCACCAGCTTCTTTTAAAATTATTATACCTGCTGCTATATCCCATAAATTAAGATCATTTTGAAAATAGCCATCATATCTGCCAGCTGCAACATAAGCCATATCAAGTGCAGCACTTCCAGATTTTCTTAAAGGTAAATCAAACTCATCTTTGGATAGGCCACCAGTAGCAAATAAACAACTATTAAGATCCCTTTTTTTTGAAACTCTAATTCTTTGATTGTTAAAAAAGGCACCATTTTCTTTCTCAGCATAGAACATTTCATCTTTTATTGGATCGTAAATCAATCCTGAAACTATTTCATCTCCAGATTTTAGTGCAATCGATATAGCAAAATGAGGTACACCATGTAAAAAATTTGTAGTACCATCTATAGGATCTATAATCCAAGTATTATTTTTATCTTTATTTTCTTCAGAACCATCTTCCTCGCTAATAATAGAGTAATAAGGTCTTGCTTTTTTTAATTCTTCAATAATTATTTTTTCTGCTTTTAAATCAGCGTTTGAAACAAAATCAGTTGGTCCTTTAATAGAAACTTGTAGTTTTTCTATTTCTCCAAAATCCCTAATTAAAGCTCTAGAAGCTTTTTCAGCAGCCTTGATCATTACATTGAGGTTAGCTGATATCGACTGCATAAGATTTATATTTTTTTGATATATTCCATAGTTCTAGTATCAACTATAATCTTATCTCCACTATCAATAAAGGGAGGCACTTGAATATTTATTCCATTATCTAAAGTTGCAGGTTTATAGGAAGAGGAAACTGTTTGACCTTTAAGAGCAACATCAGTTGTTTCAATTATACATGTAACATGATTGGGTAGGTCTACCATTAGTGGTTCTTCGTTGTAAAAGCTTATACTTACTTCTAAGTTTTCTGTCAGCATTTTACCTTTGTCGCCAACAATCTCTTTTTTAATATTAATTTGTTCGTAAGATTTTGGATTCATAAAATGATAATCTGTCTCATCACTATACAAATAGTTAAATTTAGTTTCATCTAGTGACGCTTTTTCAACAGATTCACTTGATCTGAATCTTTCATTTAATTTTGTATTTTTATTCACACTTTTCATTTCAACTTGTGCAAAAGCACCGCCTTTACCAGGTTTTACATGTTGTGTTTTTAATACTTGCCAAAGATCATTCTTGTATTCAATCAACATACCAACTCTAATTTCACTTGCATATAATTTCATTTTAATTTTTTAATAGCTTCTAATGGTTTGTATCTTTTATTATTCCAAATGTAGCCTGAAATAGCTAAAAAGTTAGCTTTATTCAATAAAAGTTTTTTATAATTATTAAACTTTATACCACCAATGGCCACAATTGGCAGTGATGTTATTTTTTTAACAGATTTTAATATTGTCAAACTAGCTCTATATTTAATTATCTTAGTTTTAGATGTATAAAATGCTCCAAATGCTAAATAATCAGCACCATTCTTAATAGCACTCTTTGCTAAATCAATGGAATTGTGACAAGTGACACCAATAATTTTTTTTTTTAATATCTTTCTGGCCTTTATTAAATCCATATCTTTTTGACCTAAATGACAACCATCTGCATTAAGTTTTTTAGCAAGCAGCGGGTCATCGTTAATTAAGAGTTTAACTTTGTATTTCTTGCAAATTTTTTTAATTTTTGTTCCAATAATCAATTTATTTAGATTTGTTTCTTTTTTAAGTCTTAACTGAAAGTAACTTACCTTACCTGATCTTAATACAAGAGCTAAATCAGTATAAAAGTTTTTATTACCTATTTTATCTGGGGAAATTAAATAAACAAATTTCTTATTTGTTTTATTTTGTTTCAAGTTCTGCTGACCATTTACCTTGAGTTGCCAATGAACACATGTTGGCTCTGTGGTCGAAGACTTTTTGAGTACCTTTAATATTCTTAATATCTTTTGACCAAAATTTAAGTGCACTTTGTTGTAAAGCTCTTCCATAAGAATAGGTCATAATAAAATTTGTGTCATTATATTTATTAATTAAGTTTAAATTTTCAGTTGCTTCTATTTCTGTTTGACCACCAGATAAAAAAGCAATTCCTGGAACATCTGAAGGTACATTTTCCTTTAGACACTTCAGCGTTAGCTTTGCTATTTCATCACTTGGTATTTTTTTATTAGAAGTAGTTCCTGGTAAGATCATATTAGGTTTTAAAATTATTCCAGTTAAATCAATTTTATGTATAATTAATTCCTCAAAACATTTATTAATGACTTCAGAGGTTTTTTTAAGACAAGCTTCAGCAGAATGACTTCCATCCATTAAAACTTCAGGCTCAACAATTGGAACCATTCCACATTCTTGGACTAATGCAGAATATCTTGCTAATGCATGAGCATTAGAGTGAAGTGATAGTTTGCTTGGATATTTATCTGAAATATTATAAACACCTCTCCATTTTGTAAATCTAGCACCAAGTTTGTAGTATAATTTTAGCCTTTCTCTCAAACCATCTAGGCCTTCTGTGATTTTTTCTTCAGTTGATCCCGCTAGAACTTTTGCGCCAGTATCAACTTTAATTCCAGGAACTGCTCCAGTTGTAGAGATTAATTCAGGGATAGTTTTTTTTGAATTAGAAATTTGGTTAATTGTTTCATCATATAAAATAACACCTCCAATAAAATCTTTCATTCCATTGGCAGAGAATAAAGTTTCTCTAAACAGCAATCTATTTTCTGGATTTGAGGGAACGTTGACAGAATCTAGTCTTTTAGTCATAGTTCCATTGCTTTCATCAGCAGCAAGGATTCCTTTGCCACTAGATAATATTTTTAATGCAATTTTATTTAGTTCTGACATATCAATTGAGTGCTTTTATACCAGGAAGTTCTTTTCCTTCAAGGTATTCTAAGAAGGCTCCACCAGCAGTTGAAACAAAATTAAAGTGACTGGTTGCCCCTACACTATTCAACAAAGCAACAGTATCGCCACCACCGGCTACTGAATAAATTTTATTATTTTTGTTTTTTTCAACAATCTTTTTTGCAATTTCCATGCTTCCTTTAGAAAAACTAGGGTTTTCAAAGTAACCTGCAGGTCCATTCCATAAAATAGTACTACTGCCTTCAATTAATTGATTAATAACCTTAATTGTTTTAGGACCAATATCTAGAATTAATTCGTCTTTAGAAACATTATTCAACTCTTTTATTTCAGGTGATCCATTCAAATCTTTTCCTACTACGACATCTTCAGGATAAATTATTTTACAGCTTTCTTTTTTGGATAGAGTGAATATTTCTTCAATGATTTGGTCACAATCACTCTCTTGAATAGATTTCCCAATTTCATACCCTTTATATTTAAGTATATTATTTGCCATCCCACCAACTATTATAATATTATCAAGTTTAGATATTAAGTTTTTAATTATATCAATTTTAGATGATATTTTAGAGCCACCTATGATGCAGGTTATGGGTCTTAGAATTTCAGATGTAATTTTAGTTAGAGCATCAATTTCTATATTTAATTGGAGACCAGCATATGAAGGAATAAATTTAGTAATTTCAAAAATTGAAGCATGAGCTCTATGTGAGCATGAGAAAGCATCATTAACATAAATATCAGCTAGACTTGCTAAGTGCCTTGCAAATTCATTATCATTTTTTTCTTCTTCTTCATAAAACCTAAGATTTTCAAGTATTACAATTTTTTCATCATGAGTATTAAATAAATCAGCTGAGTTAATTTCTTTTATATTTTTTGAAATAAGCCTTATATTATGGTTCAATTTATTTTTTAAACTTTCACATATTGGTTTAAGAGAAAGTTCATTAACAACTTTACCCTTAGGTCTACCAACATGAGACAGTATTATAATCTTGGTATTATTTTTTAATAAAAATTTAATAGTAGGTAAAATTTTATCTATTCGAGTTGTGTCAGTAATCTTTCCATTATGTAATGGAACGTTTAAATCTAGTCTAAGTAATACTTTTTTTTGATTAAGATTTGGCTCGTCTTTTATATTTCTCATTAAGAGATTTGATCAAGATATTCAGCAATATCACACATTCTATTTGAAAAACCCCACTCGTTATCATACCACGCTGAGATTTTACCCATATTACCACCAACAACACTTGTTAATGAGGCATCTATGGTTGCTGATGCAGAGTTGTGATTAAAATCAATTGATACTAGTTTTTCATAGGTAATTTCTAAAACTCTTTTAGATTGGTTTTTGGAAGCAGTGGTAAAAACCTCATTAATTTTTTCTTTTGTTATTTCTTTTTTTGTACAAAAAACAAGCTCTATTAGTGAAACATTAGGTGTCGGAACTCTCATGGCCACACCTTCAAGTTTTCCTTTTAATGAGGGAATAATTTCACCTATTGCTTTTGATGCACCTGTAGATGTTGGAACAATTGATTGACTAGCAGATCTGGCTCTTCTAGGATCCCTATGTGAATTGTCTAAAATTCTTTGGTCACTAGTAAAAGCATGAATAGTTGTCATAAATCCTTTTTCAATTTCAAAACTTTCATTTAAAACATTAACAACTGGAGCTAGGCAGTTAGTCGTACAAGAAGCAGCAGAAATAATCTGATCATCTTTAGTTAAAATATTTTCATTTACGCCATAAACGATAGTCTTGTCTGCATTTTTACATGGAGCAGAAACGATAACTTTTTTTGCTCCATTTTTTATATGAGATAATAATTTTTCTTTAGAATTAAATTTTCCAGTACACTCCAAAACATAATCAACATCAAATTTTTTCCAGTTTATATCTTCAATGTTAGATTCTTGAGAAAATGAAATTTTATCTTTATTTATAATTAAATGATTTTCATCAAAATCTAAGTCTGCATTAAATTTTCCATGGATTGAATCATATTTAATTAAAGCGCAACTTGCTTCAGAATTAGACCTATTATTAATATGCTTAATTCTTATATTTTTGTTTTGGCTTTCAATAATTGCTCTAATTACCATTCTACCAATTCTTCCCATTCCATTAATTCCAACTTTTATTGTCATATTTAACTCTTTATTAGATTCTTAGTTTTTTTGGAAATATTTTCAGCTGTTAATCCAAAATATTTGTAAATTTCTTTATATGGTGCACTTTTACCAAATGTATCAATTCCAAAAGCTAAACCTTCAGTTCCAATATATTTTCTCCAACAATCTGTTGAAGCGGCTTCAATAGATATCTTAAACTTTGTTTCACCAAGAATTTTTTCTTTATAAGATTTTGATTGTGAATCAAAAAGATCTTGGCATGGTACCGATATAACTTTAGTGTATATTTTATCTTTGGCTAATTTATGGCTAGTCTCAATTGCCAAATTAACCTCAGAGCCACTAGCAAGTATAGTTAAATGGATCTTTTTATTAGTTCTTAAAACTTCATAGGCCCCAAAAGAGCATCTATTTATATTCGAATATTTTTCTCTAATAGGATTAAGATTTTGCCTAGTTAAAGATAATACACTTGGTGTTCCAGAATCTTTTAACGCTACTTCCCAACATTCAATAGTTTCCATTCTGTCTGCAGGTCTAAACACATTTAAGTTAGGTATAGATCTTAATCCAGATAGTTGCTCGATTGGTTGATGTGTTGGTCCATCTTCGCCCAAACCAATTGAATCATGAGTCATTACATAAATAACACGTAGTCCCATTAATGCTGATAAACGAATTGAAGGTTTACAGTAATCTGAAAATATTAAGAACGTACCACCATAAGGAATAAATTTACTATGAAGTGCTAGTCCATTCATTATTCCAGACATTGCGTGTTCTCGAACACCATAGTGAATATAATCACCATCAAAATTAGCAGGTTTAATAACATTATGATGTTTTGTTTTAGTGTTATTAGATCCAGCTAAGTCAGCCGAACCACCAATTAAAGTATTATTTTCTTTAGTAAGTGCATTTAAAGTTAACTCAGAAGCCTTACGTGAAGCTAGGCTTTGGTTTTCTTTAAGAGAATTTTGTTTTTCTGATTTTAAAGTTTTAGAGAAATTATTTTTAAATACTCTATCTACTAAATTTTTTTTTCTTTTATAAATTTTATTCCATGCAGACTCAAGTTTTGAACCTTTGTTACCAATTTTTTTCCACTCATTCAAAATACTTTTGGGAACTTCAAAAGGTTTATATTTCCAATCCAACACTTTTCGAACCAGTTTAATCTCATCCACACCAATAGGGCTTCCATGTGAAGAGGCTTTACCAGACTTATTAGGTGAGCCATAACCAATTTTTGTTTTGCATGAAATGACTGTTGGTTTTTTTGCATTTTGAACCTTTTTTAATGCTACAAAAATTTCTTTTTCATTATGACCATTAATCAGTATGTAATCCCATCCATAACTTTCAAATCTCTTTTTGAAATTATCTGAAACAGCTAAACTAGTTGGTCCATCAATTGATATTGAGTTATTATCAAAAAGCATAACTAGATTTTTTAATTTTAAGTGCCCAGCCAAACTCATTGCTTCATGGCTAATACCCTCCATTAAACATCCGTCTCCTGCTAAAACATAAGTTTTATGGTTTATTATTTCTTTACCTAGTTTTTTCTTTAAAATTTCTTCCGCAATAGCAAACCCAACTGAATTAGCAATTCCTTGCCCAAGGGGACCTGTTGTAGTTTCAATGCCGGTACCAGGGTGATACTCGGGGTGACCCGCACAAATAGATTTTAATTGTCTAAAATTTTTAATATCATTTAAGGAAATACTTTTGTACCCAGTTAAATGTAGTAAAGAATAAAGGAGCATAGAACCATGACCAGCAGATAAAACAAATCTATCTCTATTTAACCAGTTGGGATTTTTTGGATTAAATCTAAGAAAATTTTTAAATAAAACGGTTGCTACATCTGCCATACCCATGGGCATGCCAGGGTGTCCAGAATTTGCTTTTTGGACAGCATCTATTGTCAAAAACCTTATTGCACTTGATAAATCTTTATGTAATTTGTTCAAAAATATCCTATCTAGACTTAGAAGACTCAATTTAATAATATAAATATATATATATGAAAACAGACAGTGAAAAAGAAAAAAAGCTTAGTTTTGCACTTAATAAATTGAAAAGTTTAAATTTACAGAACCCAACATTAACGTCCAATTTAGAAAACTTAAACACTCAAAAAAATCAATTAGAAATTGAAAAAAAACAAATAGAAGAAAAATATCAAAATTTAGAAAGTGAATACAAAGCTCTTAATCAAAAATTAGAAGATATTAGCCAACAAAAAATAGACGAACAAAAAAAAGAGACAGAATTTTCAGAAAAAATAGATGAATTAAATCAAGAAACAGATACTTTATTGGAGGAAATAGATAAATGGCAAATGTAAACATTAAATTTAATGGTAAAGAATTTCTACTATCTTGTGACGATGGACAAGAAGAGCATTTAGAGGAATTGCTAACTCATATTAATGAAAAATTTAGCAATTTAAAAAATGATCTAGGAAACATAGGGGAAAATAAACTTCTATTAATCACTTCAGTTCAAATAATGGATGAATATTTCGAAACTAAAAAAAAAGTAGAACTAAAAAAAACTGAGTTACAAAATTTATCAAATAAATTTAGAGAATTAAAATCTTTAGTTTACGACTATAGAGATACAAAAATAGAAGAAATGAAACAATTGCACGAAGACCATGAGAGTTTTAAAAAAGAAATAGAAAAAAATAAAGAAGATTATGAAAAAATAATCGAAGCAGCTGCAGATGAAATTGAAAATTTTGTTGAAAAAGCAAATTTAGAAAATCAAGTTCAATAGATTTGTGTTAAAATCTAAATTAAGACAGAAAATTCTTAAGATTAGAGAAAAAACTAATAAAAAAAATAAACAAATAGATTTTACACAAATTATAAAAATTCTTAAAAAAGAAAAAATAACTAAAAAAGTTGTTGGTGGATATTATCCAGTAAATTTTGAGATTGATGATTTAGAGATATTAAAAAAATTTGAAAAAAATAAATTTAATATCTCTTTACCTGTAATTAAGAAAAATTTTCAAATGGAGTTTTGTAAATGGTCATTTTCTTATCCATTAAAAATAAATAAATATGGAATACCTGAACCAAAAAAAAAAAATATAGTTTATCCAGATATTTTATTAATCCCTTTAGTTGCTTTTGATAAAAATTTGAACAGACTTGGGTATGGTGGTGGATATTATGATCGATTAATTGCAAAATTTTCAAAGAAAAAAAAGATTATAAAAATAGGTCTAGCTTTTTCGGTTCAAAGAATTACTAAAGTACCTACTAATGTATATGATCAAAAATTAGATTATATTGTAACAAACAAATATATTATGAAATGAAAATACTTTTTTTAGGTGATGTGGTTGGCATTTCGGGACGTTCGATGGTCTTGAACAATCTACTCTCAAAGATAGAAGATGAAAAAATTGACTTTGTAGTTGTTAATGGTGAAAATGCAGCAGACTCTGGCGTCGGAATTACAGAAGAAATATGCAATGCTTTTTTTAATTGTGGAGTGGATGTTGTTACAACAGGAAATCATGTGTGGGATCAAAAAGAAACTATGTCTCATATTGAAAAAGAAAACAGACTTCTAAGACCTAAAAATTTGTTTGAACCTTCTCCTGGAAAAGGATTTGGAATATTTACATCTAAAAATGGCATGAAAACGGGTGTGTTAAACTTGATGGGAAATGTTTTTATGAAAAAATGCGACGATGTATTTGAAGCTGCCGAAAAATTTATGAAAAAATACAAATTAAAAGAAGATTACGACTTTTTGGTAGTTGATTTTCATGGAGAAATAACAAGTGAAAAGTCAGCTATGGGACACCTTTTTGATGGTAAAGCTACACTAGTTGTCGGAACTCATACACATGTTCCAACAAATGATTCTAGAGTATTAAGAGGGGGAACAGCCTATCAGACAGATGCAGGAATGTGTGGAGACTACGACTCTGTTATTGGAATGAATAAAGATAACTCAATTAATAGATTTTTAAAAAAGAAATCTATTAAACATTTTCCAGCAAATGGTGAAGCTAGTATGTGTGGTGTAATTGTTGAATGTGATATAGAAACAGGGCTAGCTAAAAATATAGAAAATTTTATATATGGAGGAGAATTAAAAAATTCTCATTAATTATTATGTCTGGTCATTCAAAGTGGGCAAGTATAAAACATTCCAAAGGTAAAGCTGATAAACAAAGATCTAAAATATTTTCTAAATTATCTAAAGAAATTAGTGTAGCAGCAAAATTAGGTGACAAAGATCCTGATTTGAATCCAAGACTTAGATCTGCAATTCAAGCTGCAAAGTCAGCTAACATGCCAAAAGATAATATTGAAAGAGCTATTGCTAAATCATCTGTCAATACTGAAGCTAATTATGAGAATTTAAGATATGAAGGGTTTGGTCCAAATAAGATAGCTGTGATTGTAGAGGCATTAACAGATAATAAAAATAGAACGGCCTCTAATGTAAGAACTATATTTGTAAAAAGTGGCGGAAACCTAGGAACACAAGGGTCGGCATCACACAATTTTAATCAACGAGGTATTATTAAGATTGATAAAAAAGAAATATCCGATGAACAAATACTTGAACTTGCAATTGAATCAGGAGCAGATGAGTGTATTTCTCATGATGATTATCATGAGATACAATGCACAATGAATGAAATATATAATGTAAAAAAAAATTTAGAGAAAATAATTGCAAATTTTATTTCAACAGAAATTGAGTGGATACCATTAAATAATGTTGATGTTGAAAAAGATAAAGTTGAAGCTGCAATTGAATTTTTAGAAACTCTTGAAGATGATGACGATGTTCAAAATGTTTATTCAAATATAAATTTTGAAAATAAGTAATGCTTATAATAGGAATTGACCCAGGCATAACAGGTTCTATTTGTTTTTTTCAAGAAGGAAAAATAATTGATGTAGTGGAAATGCCGAATATGGCAGAAGGAAAAAAAAATAAAAAACAAGTCAACGGTGCACAAATATTTCATGAAATTTCTTTAAGAATTAAAGGTTTAAAAAAAGAAGAGATTAAAGTTGTAATAGAACAAGTTTCAGCCATGCCTGGCCAAGGAGTTACCAGCATGTTTAATTTTGGTCAATCATTTGGGATTTTAAAGGGCATATGTTCGGCAATGCAATTACCAATGTATTTTGTAAGACCTATAAAGTGGAAAAAATATTTTAATCTAATTAATTCAGAGAAAGATGCCAGTAGAACCAAGGCGATAGAGGTATTCCCATACTTTTCATCAGAATTATCAAGAAAAAAAGATTCTAATAAGGCTGATGCAATCTTAATTGCCAGTTTTTACTACGAAACTTACAAAATAGAAGAGTAAATTAAGTCTGATAAAGTCAAATTCATGACACATTTAAGTGTGAAATCATAATTATGGAAGCTGATATCACATCTCAAGCAATAGGACTTTCGTCAAATACTGACTTTTCGTTATGGAGCTTGTTTATACGAGCCGACTTTGTTGTAAAATCTGTAATACTTATGTTGATAGGTTGCTCCATTTATTCATGGGCGGTCATTATTGAAAAATTTAGATTATTCAAAAAAATTAATTTAGAATCTGAAGAGTTTGAGGAAAAGTTTTGGAAATCAAAATCAGCAGAAACTTTCTATAGCAGTTTACCAGTGAATTTAGAAAACCCTATGGCTTTATTATTTAAAGATTCTATGCAAACTCTATTAAAGGCAAAGAATAAATCCAACCTTAATGAGAGAATGAGTAGCATACTTGAAGTCAATATTGAAAAACAAACTTCAAAAATTGACAAAGGCTTTACATTTTTGGCAACAGTTGGATCAACTGCTCCTTTTATTGGATTATTTGGAACAGTTTGGGGCATCATGAATTCATTTCAATCAATTGCAATCTCAAGAAATACAAGTTTAGCGATTGTAGCCCCAGGTATTGCAGAAGCTTTATTTGCAACTGCCCTAGGATTATTGGCTGCAATCCCTGCAGTTGTTGCTTATAATAAATTTAATAACGACTCTAAAAAATATACACAAAAACTAGAAAACTTTTCTAAAAGATTTTTATCAATAATATAAAATGGCTTTTAAACTCAAACGTTCATCAAAAGAGCCTATGAGTGAAATAAATGTTACACCTTTTGTAGATGTAATGCTGGTATTATTAATTATATTTATGGTAACAGCTCCTTTGTTGACAGTCGGTGTTCAAGTTGATTTACCAGAAAGTTCTGCTGATACACTACCCGAAGAGTTAGAGCCATTAACTTTATCTATTAATTCTAAAGGAGAAATATTTATTCAAGAATCAAAAGTAGAGTATGACAAAATAATTGCAAAAATTTTAGCTGTATCTAAAAATAGAACAGATACTCGAATTTATGTACGAGGAGATAAATCAATAAATTATGGTAGAGTTTTAGAGATAATGGGAATGCTATCTGGATCTGGTTTTACTAAGGTAGCTTTAATTTCCGAACCATATAAAGAGAGGTAGTAAAAGTGAATAGAAATATTGTTATTTCTTTTGGCCTTCATACCTTGCTTGTCATAATCACAACTATGAGTCTACCTTTTCTTATCAAAAAACCAATTGATTTACCGCCGATAGTTTCTGTGGAGCTTATCCAAATCACAGATAAAACTAATATTCCTTTTGCACCTAAAGCAAAAAAGATAATTGAAAAAATTAAAGAAAAAGAAAAAAAACTGGTTTCAGAGCAAGCACCACCAAAAAAGGTAAAAAAACAAAAACCAGATGCCGTACCATTACCCGATGAAAAAATAGAAAAAATTAAAAAAATTAAAGATAAAAAACAAAATCCTGAAAAAGTAGAAACTGAAATTAAGCAAATTTCAGAATTTGAAAAAAAAGATCTATTTGATCCAAATAGTATTGCGGCACTAATTGATAAATCTAAGGTTGAAAGTGCAGAAACAAACCAAAAACTAGACAAAATAACCCAAGATCAAAATAAAGAGGTTGATTTTGTTGGATTAACTTTAAGTGAAGAAGATGCTTTAAAGGCTCAAATTTTTGGATGCTGGAGCATTCCTCTAGGATTGCCATATAATGAAAATTTATTAGTTAGAATTAAGTTACAATTAAAACCAGATGGCTCTATTATAAGAACTGAGATTCTTGATCATGTTAGAATGAATAAGCCAGGACAAGGATTTTACAAAGTATTAGCCGAAAGCGCATTAAGAGCTATAAAACTTTGTCAACCCCTTAGAGTTCCAAGTAAGGGATATGAGAGATGGAAAGAATTACAGTTAAACTTTGATGCAAGAGAAATGTTAGAAGGATAAAATGATTTTAAGATATTTAATTATACTATTAATTTTACTGCCCATTAAAGCCTTTGCTTTAATAGAAGTTGACATTACCAGAGGAAATTTAAATCCTCTTCCAGTTGCTGTCTCTCCTTTATCTATAGATAAAGAATCAAAAAATAGTTTTAAGAAAATTTTAAAAAGAGAAAATGTAGGAGCAGAAATCTCCATTATTGTTGAGAATAATTTAAAACAATCTGGTTTATTTAATCCTCTTAATAAAGACGCATTTCTTCAAAAACCAGATATTGCAAACTTGAAACCACGATTTGAAGATTGGAATTTAATAAAAGCACAAGCCTTAATTACAGGAAGAGTCACTTTTGTGGATGAAAAATTAAGAGTAGAATTTAGACTATGGGATGTTTTAGCTGGAAAGGAAATGATGGCCTTAGCTTTTACAACAGTTCCTAGTAATTGGAGAAGAGTAGGTCATATAATAACCGACAAAGTTTATGAGCGTTTAACTGGAGAAAAAGGTTATTTTGATACTAGAATAATTTATGTTTCCGAAGAAGGACCAAAAACTAACAGAATAAAAAAATTAGCAATTATGGATCAAGATGGATTTAACAATAAATTTCTAACACTCGGAAATGAATTGGTTTTAACCCCTAGATTTAGTCCAACTAATCAAATGGTAACCTATCTTTCTTATTTTAGAAATTTACCTAGAGTATATTTATTAGATATTGAAACAGGGATGCAAGAAGTGGTCGGAGATTTTCCGGGCATGACATTTGCACCAAGGTTTTCCCCTGATGGTAAAAAAATCATAATGAGTTTTGCTAAAGATGGAAACTCAGACATATATACCATGGATTTAGAAAATAGAATTGTTGAAAGAATTACTAACCACCCCTCAATTGATACATCGCCATCATATTCTCCAGATGGAAAATATATTACTTTTAATTCTGATAGAAGTGGCTATCAACAAATCTATGTAATGAGCAGTAATGGAAAAAACGTAAAAAGAATTTCATTTGGAAATGGTCTTTATGGAACACCCGTATGGTCGCCTAGAGGTGATTTAATTGCATTCACAAAACTCCACAAAGGTAAGTTTTATATAGGGGTAATGAGAACTGATGGATCTGGTGAAAGACTATTGACTGAAAATTTTTATCAAGAAGCTCCATCCTGGTCCCCTAATGGAAGGGTTTTGATTTTTTATAGAGAAACTAAGACTAACTCTAAAGGAGAGGGATTTTCAGCTAAATTATGGTCTATAGATTTAACTGGTTACAATGAAAAAATGGTTAAAACTGAAACAGATGCTTCTGACCCATCGTGGTCATCATTATTAAGCAATTAAAACCAATTTCACTTGATTTTTTACCTTGAAACATCTACTTAGTTGTGAAAAAGTAAGTAATTCAATTAAGGATTAAGGAGCAAAAATGAACTTAAGTAAAATTTTAAAAAACGGATTTTTAATACTAGTAGCAAGCTTAGTATTAACTGCTTGTGCAACACAAAAAAAAACAACAGGGCAACTCGAAGGAGATGTTTATTCAGGATCTGAATCTGTTGAATATTTAGCGTCTGGCGTTCCAGACAGAGTTTTCTTTGCAACAAATGAGACGGTACTTACCACTGCTTCTAGAGAAACTTTAAGAACTCAAGCAACTTGGTTAAGAAAAAATTCAGATATTAATGTTGTATTAGAAGGTCACGCTGATGAAAGAGGTACAAGAGAGTACAATTTAGCATTAGGCGAAAGAAGAGCTAATTCGGCTAAAGACTATTTAATGACTTACGGAATTTCTTCAGACAGAATTTCTGTATTAAGTTATGGTAAAGAAAGACCTGTAGATTCAGGATCTAATCCTTTATCTTGGTCAAAAAATAGAAGATCAGTTACAGTTAAAGCCAATTAGTCAGATTAATTTATAAAAGACCCTATCACTTTATGTATAGGGTCTTTTTTTTGCCATCATTATAATTAGTACTCTTCATAATATGTTTATTAATAAAAAAATAATTCAAGTAAAATTAGTTTTTTTATTTATTTTCTTTTCCAATATTGTGTTGGCAGATAATCATAATTTAAATGAAGTTTTAGAATTAATTCAAAAAGATTTAAAGACATTAGAAAAAGCAATATATTCTGGATCAATCAATACAGAAAATGTAAATAATTCAAAAATCCTTGATGCAAATTCAGAAGATGTTTTGACAAGGCACTTATTAAAATTATCAGAAATTGAAAATCAATTTCAAGAACTTACAAATAAATTTGAAGAAATTAATTTTAAGCTAGATAAATTGGCTAATAGATTTTCTAAAATTCAAGCTGATAATCAAATAAGATTTCAAGATATTGAAAACATTTTGTCCTCAGAAGAAGGTAATCAAAAAAAAACCTTAAAGACAAAGACACAATTAGAAAAAAAATTACCAGGCTCCTCACAACCGCAGGACTTAGGGTCAATTTCATATAAAGATACAGAGAATAATGAGATAACTCAAAAAATACAATCAGTAGAAACTACCTCATCAGTAGTAACAGAAACGTTTGAGGCTGAACAAAATATACTTCCTAATGAAGTACCAGAAAAACAATATGAATTTGCAACTAGTTTTTTAAGAGTTGGAGATTACAACACAGCTGAGAGAGCATTTAGAGAATTTGTAATAACCAATCCAAAGCATAAGCTAGCTGGTAATGCTCAGTACTGGTATGCAGAAACATTTAGAATACGACAACTATATACAGATGCAGCTACTGCTTATCTTGAGGGATATCAAAAATACCCAAAAAGTGAGAAGGCTCCTATAAATTTACTAAAACTTGGTGTATCAATGGTCCAGATAGGAGAAAAAGAACAAGGTTGTAAAATGATTGAGGGAGTTAAAAAACAATATCCTAAAGCAAATCAATCTGTACTTCAAAAAGCAAAATATGAATCTAAAAAATTCGAGTGCTCAAAACAAAACTCATAAAGACATTCTTAATCATCTAAATAAAATAAAAATATCTAAAATTTTTAAAGAGTTTTCCAGCTCTTTAAAAGTAAAAGAAAATTTAGCTGTAGCAGTTTCTGGGGGAGCAGATAGCTTAGCACTAGCCTATTTAACTAAATGCTATTCAATAAAATATAAATTAAAAGTTAGTTATTTTATAGTTGATCACAAACTTCGAAAAGAATCTTCATTAGAGGCGAAGACAGTAAAAAATATTTTAAATAAGATTGGTGTTCAGTGTAAAATTTTAAAATGGAATGGGAAAAAACCATCTAAAAAAATTCAAGCAACAGCCAGGGACAAAAGATATTCTTTATTAGCTGATAAATGTAAAAAAAATAATATCAAATATCTTTTATTAGGACACCACTCAAATGATTTGTTTGAAAATTTTCTGATTAGATTGGTCAGAGGAAGTGGATTAAATGGATTAATTTCATTTAATAAAAATACAAAATATAAAAATGAAAACTTAAATATTTTAAGACCACTATTAGATTTAGAAAAAAAAGATTTACTGTATATTTCCAAAAAAGTATTTAATTTTTTTGTTAAAGATCCATCGAATATAAATAAAGATTATAAAAGAACTAGAATTAGAAATTTATTACAAAAACTTGAAAAAGAAGGTCTAGATATAAAAAAACTTAAACTAACTATCAATAATTTAAAAAGCTCAGATGAGTCAATTAAGTTTTATGTAGATAGAAATTTAAAAAAAAATTCAATTTTTTTAAAAAAAAAGAACATATATATTTTAAATTATGATTTCTTCGACCAATCATATGAAATAATTTTTAGATCACTAACAATAATAATTCAAAAAATTGGAAAAAAATATTATCCGGTCAGAGGGAAAAGTATTAATGAATTAATTAAAGGGATTAATAAAAAATTATTTACTAAAACAACTTTAGGTGGTTGTTTTATAGATAGAGTTAATAAAACCGTACTAATATCTAGAGAAAGTTATCGTAATTTTTAGTTTTTGTAGCAATTTGGCACTTGTTTAATTTGCAATAATTATTATCTTATAACTATGAATATAAAGAATCTAGCAATGTGGGCTGTAATTGTTTTTTTAACAATTGGTCTTTATAATATGTTTAAAAACCCGCAAGCTAATGTGGGTAAAAATAATTCAATAATATTTTCAGATTTTTTATCAGAAGTTGATAATGGTAGAGTTGTAAAAGTAGAAATACAAGGAAACAATATAAATGGTGTTTTTGCAGATGGAAATTCATTTTCAACTTATTCACCCAACTACCCAAACTTAATTCAAAAACTATCTAGTAGAGGTGTTAGTATTTCAGCTTCCCCACGTGAAGACAAAATGCCATCACTCTTTGGAGTTTTGTTATCATGGTTTCCAATGCTACTTTTAATTGCTGTCTGGATTTTCTTTATGAGGCAAATGCAAGGTGGAAAAGGTGGAGCAATGGGGTTTGGTAAATCTAAAGCAAAATTGATGAATCAATTAAAGGGCAAAGTAACATTTGATGACGTTGCTGGCGTTGAAGAGGCAAAAGAAGAAGTTGAAGAAGTTGTTCAATTTCTAAAAGATCCAAAAAAATTTAGTAGACTCGGTGGAAAAATACCAAGAGGATGCTTATTAGTTGGTCAACCAGGAACAGGTAAAACTTTACTTGCAAGAGCTATAGCAGGCGAGGCGGATGTACCATTTTTTACTATATCAGGTTCAGATTTTGTTGAAATGTTTGTTGGTGTTGGAGCTTCAAGAGTTAGAGATATGTTTGAGCAGGGTAAAAAAAATTCTCCATGTATTATTTTTATTGATGAAATCGATGCTGTTGGAAGAAGCAGAGGCGCTGGCTTAGGTGGAGGAAATGATGAAAGAGAACAAACTTTAAACCAATTATTAGTTGAGATGGATGGCTTTGAAACTAATGAAGGGGTAATAATTATTGCAGCTACAAACAGGCCTGATGTATTAGATCCAGCTTTATTAAGGCCAGGTAGGTTTGATAGGCAAGTTGTTGTTGGACTTCCTGATATTATTGGAAGAGAGAAAATATTAAAGGTGCATGTTAAAAAAATAAAAATGGCACCAGATGTAAATTTGAGAACAGTAGCAAGAGGAACCCCAGGTTTTTCAGGAGCAGATTTAGCGAATATAGTTAATGAAGCAGCATTACTTGCTGCAAGAAAAAACAAAAGAATAGTTACACTGACTGAATTTGAAGAAGCTAGAGACAAAGTGATGATGGGAGCTGAAAGAAGATCTATGGTTATGACTGAGGAAGAAAAAACTCTAACAGCTTATCATGAAGCTGGACACGCTATTGTTACAATCAATGAAAGTGCAGCACACCCTATTCATAAAGCAACAATTATTCCAAGAGGAAGAGCTCTAGGAATGGTAATGCAATTGCCAGAAAGAGATGAATTATCACAAACAAGAGAACAGTTGCATGCCCAGTTGGCTATAGCAATGGGAGGAAGAGTGGCAGAAGAAATTATTTTTGGTGAAGATAAAGTTACAACAGGTGCATCAAGTGATATTGAGCAGGCGACTCAAAGAGCAAGAGCAATGGTAATGAGAGCAGGTCTTAGTAAAGAATTAGGACCAGTTGCTTACGGTGCAAACGAAGAAGAAGTATTTTTAGGAAGATCGGTAGCCAGAACTCAAAATATGTCTGAAGAAACAGCCAAAAAAGTAGATTCAGAAATCAGAAAAATTGTAGACAAGGGATATGAAAGAGCGAGAAAAGTTTTAACAGATAAAATAGATGATTTACATAAGTTAGCAAAAGCTCTTTTAACATATGAAACTTTATCAGGTGAAGAAATAGAAAATCTGATAAATAAAAATATACATCCATCCAATAAAGAGGATTTGAAAGTTGAAGATGAGGATAAAGGATCAGCTTTGGGATCAATGGGCTTAAAGCCAAAAATAGTTCATTAAAAAAATAAATGAAAAAATATTACACAAGAGTGTGTAATTTCGCTTACGGAAAATCATCAATAAAGCTAGTTAATAAAAAAAAAAATCTTCCATTGAATGGTAATAAAAATTTTTCTTTTGGTAAAGTAGAGATTATTACACTTGATTCGAAAAAAAAAATTAATCTAACAGATATAAAAAAATTACCTAAATTCGTAAGGGAAAAAATTAATAATGATCTTAAGATTATTATCAAAAAAAAAAACAACTTTTCCAATTTAAATTTTAAAAAAATTCCCAATATAATGGGAGTGTTGAATCTAACCCCAGACAGTTTTTCTGACGGTGGCAAATTTAACACAAAAAAAACAGGCTTAAAACATGCTATTAATTTATTAAAATTTGGTGCAGATATAGTTGATGTGGGTGGAGAGTCAACAAGGCCAGGATCTAAATCTATAAGTGAAAAAGAAGAATGGAGTAGAATTAAAAAAATTATAAAAAAAATTGGTAAAAAAATTCCATTGTCACTTGATACAAGAAAATCAGAGATTATGAATAAAGGGATTAAATTAGGAATTAGACTGATAAATGATGTTTCTGGATTAATTTATGACTCAAAAACAATTGAAGTATTAAAAAAAAGTAAATCTCCATTTGTAATACAGCATTCGCAAGGAACCCCAGAAAATATGCAAAATAACCCTATTTATAAAAATGAATTATTAGATATCTACGATTTTTTTGAAGAAAAGATAAAATTTTTAAGATCCAGAGGAATAAAACATAATAATATTATAATTGATCCGGGCATAGGTTTTGGAAAAAATTTGAAACATAATATGAATTTAATTAGAGGTATTTCTATTTTTCATACACTTGGTTTTCCTATATTACTTGGTCTATCTAGAAAAAAATTTATTAAAGACTTATCTGGAGAAAATGATACCAAGGAAAGAATAGGTGGAACAATTGCCTCTTCTTTATATGGGATGATGCAAGGAGTTCAAATTTTAAGAATTCATGATGTGAATGAATTAATACAAAGTATAAAAGTATTTAAAGAATTGATTAAAGATTAATGACAAAAAAATATTTTGGAACAGATGGGATAAGGGGATCTGTAAACAGTAAGAATATTAATGGCAGCATGTTTTTTAAATTTGGTTTAGCCTCAGGGACATATTTTAAAACACAAAAAAAAAAGAAACAAATTGCAATCATTGCAAAGGACACAAGATTATCAGGTTATAACCTAGAACCAGCTTTAGTTTCTGGACTTACGTCAGCTGGTATGCACGTTTATACACTGGGACCACTACCTACGAATGGTTTGGCAATGTTAACAAAAACCATGAAGGCTAACATGGGCATTATGATTACAGCATCACATAATCCATATTATGATAATGGATTAAAGTTATTTGGTCCGGATGGATTAAAGTTATCTGATAAAATAGAAAAAAAAATAGAAGGTTTGATTGATCGTAAAATTGAAGACAACTTATCACAACCAAAGGAACTTGGAAGAGTAAAAAGATTAGAAAGTGGAAACAAGGATTATATAGAAATATTAAAAAAAAATTTTCCTAAAGAATTTAATCTTAGGGGCTTAAGAATAGTTATTGATTGTGCAAATGGAGCCGGATACAAAGCTGGACCTGAATTACTTAAGTCTCTAGGTGCGAAGGTAATTGCGGTAGGAATTAAACCAAATGGTATTAATATAAATAAAAAATGTGGTTCGACATATCCAAATAAAATTAAATCTGTAGTAAAAAAATACAAAGCACACATAGGGATTTCACTTGATGGTGATGCTGACAGGATTATCATATGTGATGAAATAGGAAATATAATTGATGGTGATCAAATAATCGCCGCCCTAGCAGTTAGATGGAAAAGAAAAAAAATGTTAAGGGGTGGTGTTATTGGTACTTTAATGTCTAATTACGGATTAGAAAAATTTTTTAATTCTGAAAATATAAAATTTATAAGAGCAAATGTAGGCGATCGTTACGTGAAAGAAAAAATGCAAAAAAATAACTTCAATCTAGGTGGCGAACAATCAGGGCATATTATTTTGGGTAAATTTGCAACTACTGGAGATGGTTTATTGGTTGCACTAGAAGTTTTATTTTCTCTAAGAAAAGGAAATAAAGCAAGTAATTTTTTTAATACTTTCAAAAAGATACCCCAAATCTTGGAAAATATTGAGGTAAAAAATAAAAATATAATTAACAATATGGAGATAAAAAACTCCATAAAAAAAGCAGAAAAACTAATGAATGGCCATGGTAGAATATTGGTTAGAAAGTCAGGAACGGAATCAAAAATTAGAGTAATGGGAGAAAGTGAAAATAAAGCACTACTTCAAGAGTGTATAAGCATTATATCAAAAAAAATTAAATAAATTGAAACCAAAGTCTAAAATATTGATTATTGCAGGATCAGACTCATCTGGAGGAGCTGGTATTCAGGCTGATATTAAAACTGTTACTGCCTTAGGCTCATACGCAATGACTGCAATAACAGCTGTTACAATTCAAAATACCACAGGTGTTAAAGCAATAGTAACGATCGACTCCAATGAAATTTCTAATCAAATAGAATTTACTGCAAAAGATATTAAGCCAGATGCTATAAAGATTGGTATGTTACATTCTTCAAAGGTAATAAAGTCTGTAATCCGCTCATTAGACATTATTAAAGTTAAGAAAATAATCTTAGACCCAGTTATGATTGCAAAAGGTGGAGCCAAACTAATAAATGATAAAGCAGTTGAGTTATTAAAAAATGAATTAATACAAAAAGTTAGTTTAATAACTCCCAATATTCCAGAAGCTGAAATATTAACTGGTACTAAAATAAAAACTAAAGAAGATATGATTTATGCTGCAAATGTATTAATTGGTTTAGGTGCTAAAAATGTTTTTATAAAAGGTGGACATTTAGAGACTAATGCTGTCCAGGATATTTTTGTTAATAAAAAAGAAATCATGATCATAAAAAATAGAAGAATTGCAACTAGCAATACGCATGGAACGGGATGTACCCTCTCATCTGCTATATCCACTTTCTTTTCATGTGGAAAAACCCTAAAGAAATCTTGTGAGCTAGCAACTAAGTATGTAAATAACTCGATAAGATCTAACCTTAATTATGGTAAAGGTTATGGACCCATAAACCATTTAAGTTCAATAACTGTAGATAAAAAACTAAGATAATGAAAAATGTAGTCGTCGTTGGTTCACAGTGGGGAGATGAAGGAAAAGGAAAAATTGTTGATTGGTTATCTGATCAAGCTGATGTCGTTATTCGCTTTCAAGGTGGTCACAATGCTGGGCATACATTAGTAATAAATGGAATTACATATAAGTTAAGATTATTACCTTCTGGAATTGTAAGAAAAAATAAAATCTCTATCATTGGTAATGGAGTAGTTGTTGATCCTTGGGCATTATTGGAAGAAATTGAAGAAATAAAATCTAAAGGTGTTGAAGTAAATGTAGATAATTTTATTATTTCAGAGTCTGCAAACCTTATTTTACCTTTTCATAGAGAAATGGACGAAATAAGAGAAGATACTGCAGGCAAAGGAAAAATTGGAACCACAAGACGAGGAATCGGACCAGCTTATGAAGATAAGGTTGGCAGAAGATCGATTCGTGTTATGGATTTAAGGTCTGAAAGTAATCTTGATCATAGACTAGAGACGGTCCTTCTTCATCATAATGCAATTAGGAAAGGACTTGGTAAAAAATTATTTGAAAAAGAAAAACTTAAAGAAGAATTATTAGAAATTGCTCCAGAAATATTAAAGTTTTCACAACCAGTTTGGCTAAGAATTGATGAGTTTAAAAAACAAAAAAAAAGAATATTATTTGAGGGAGCTCAAGGAATTTTATTAGATGTTGATCATGGAACTTATCCGTATGTAACATCATCTAACACTGTTGCTTCTAGCGCAGCTACAGGAACAGGATGTGGGCCAAATTCTATTCATTATGTACTTGGCATAACAAAAGCCTACACAACTAGAGTAGGCGAAGGCCCTTTCCCAACAGAGTTAACAGATGATATTGGAGAATTACTTGGTTCAAGAGGAAAAGAATTTGGAACTGTGACAAGTAGAAAAAGAAGATGTGGATGGTTCGACGGAGTGTTGGTTAGACAAACAATTAAAATTTCTGGGATAGACGGAATAGCATTAACCAAATTAGATGTTTTAGATGAACTAGATGAAATCAAAATGTGTGTTCAGTATGAGCTGGATGGTAAAAAAATGGATTATCTTCCAGCAGCAGTCGAAGATCAGCTGAAAATAAAACCTATTTACAAAACATTTCCTGGTTGGAAATCCTCCACTCAAGGAATAAAAAATATTGAAGCTTTGCCAAAAAATGCCAAAAAATATATTTATGCTTTAGAGAATTTTGTTGGTACTAAAATTTCAAGTATTTCAACAAGTCCAGAACGAGAAGATACCATTCTTTTAGAAAATCCTTTTGAAGTTTAGTTTACAGGAAGTAAATTTTTTGATTTAGCTGAAATCAACATATGTTTTTGAAGTTTTTCAAATGCCTTATTTTCTATCTGTCTGATTCTTTCTCTGCTAATATTGTATTTTTTACTTAAATCTTCGAGCGTTGTGGGCTCATCATTTAATCTTCTAGAATATAAAATTTCTCGCTCTCTATCATTAAGAATTTTTATTGAATCTTTTAACAGGCCTTGCCTTTGTTGCATTTCTTCTTGATGGGCAAATTTAAGATCATGATCCAATTCTTTATCCACCAACCAGTCTTGCCATTCATCACCATTTTCTCCAACTTGTGCGTTTAAAGAAAATTCTTTACCAGAAAGTCTTCTATTCATCGAAACAACTTCACGCTCACTAACATCTAATTTATTAGCTATTTCATTCACATGTTCAGGTCTCATGTCACCTTCAGAGTGAGGAGCTATTTGATTCTTTATTTTCTTTAAATTAAAAAACAATTTTTTTTGGGCCGTTGTGGTTCCAATCTTAACTAAGCTCCAAGATCTTAAGATATATTCTTGGATAGAAGCTCTTATCCACCACATTGCATATGTAGCTAACCTAAAGCCTTTTTCCGGCTCAAATTTTTTTACGGCCTGCATCAAACCAACATTTCCTTCCGAAATCATTTCATTAACTGGAAGACCATAACCTCTGTAACCCATGGCAATTTTTGCAACAAGCCTAAGGTGACTAGTTACAAGTTTTTCTGCCGCTTTAACATTACCAGTTGTTCTCCAATTTTTTGCCAACATATATTCTTCTTCCGCAACTAACATCGGAAATTTTTTTATTTGCTCCAAGTAGGCTGATAGACCTCCTTCATTTGAGAGAGCGGGTAGACCTTTATTCATTAAAGTACTCATAAGTTGTATGTATGTAATTTACTATAGTAATATTTCAAGATCTTATTTGTTGGTATTTCTAAGTAATAAAAGAATAGTTTCAAGTTCATGTGGCAAAATTGAGGTAAAAATCAAATCTTCATTAGTTTTAGGGTGATTAAAGCCTAAAGTTTGAGCATGTAAAAATTGTCTATCTAATTTATAAATTAAGTTCTCTAAATTAGTATCAATGTTTTTAAGCTTCTTATATTTTTTTTTATATTTACCGTCTCCCATAATACTATTCCCCATATGAGTCATGTGAACTCTTATTTGGTGTGTTCTTCCCGTTTCAAGTTGGCACTCAACTAAACTTAATGTTGGGGTTTTATCATTTTCAAAAATTTCTAAAGTTTTATAATTTGTAATTGCTCTTTTTCCTTTAGAGTTACTGACCTCCATCATCTGTCTATTTTTTGAACTTCGGGTAATAAAAGTATCAATTTTTCCAGAGGATGGTCTAAGTTTGCCCCAAATTAATAGTTGATAAACCCGTTTAATCGTATGTTCACTAAATTGATAAGAAAGATTTTCATGAGTTTCGTTATTTTTTGCGATAACAATTAATCCTGATGTATCTTTATCAATTCTATGAACAATACCTGGTCTAAGTTCATCACCAATTGTGGATAAAGAATGCTTATTGTAATGCACCAAAGCATTGACAATTGTTTCATCATAATTGCCGGCCCCCGGGT